>CALVXA010000022.1 GCA_944368635.1 uncultured Clostridia bacterium | reverse complement strand
TTCGCCCACGGAGGCACCGTCTTCCCCAATCAATTCAAGTATTTTACCGCCCACCGTCTTGCCCTTCGGGAAACTTGTAAGCTCTGCAAGCACCTTGTCGCCGGGTTTTGCATATCCGCATAGGGAAAGGGGGATGTATATGTCGCTGTCAAACTTGTTGTCGTCGGGAAGAACATAGCCCGCGTGCCTGTCCTTTTCAAATCGGCCGACAATAGTGCGTCTTCCGTGGCGCAGAATTTTAATGACCGTTGCCTCGTCTTCCGTACCGCGCACGGGTACTGCAAGCACAACATCCTTGTCCAGCGCCTCCATAAGTCTCTTTTTGGGCACAAAAAAGTCTTTGCCGCCGTTGTCGGGACGAATAAAGGCAAAACCCTGCGCGTTGGCAAGTACGGTACCCTCGAATGCGCCCAGACGGGAGGGGGTGTCATAGGTGCCGTCGGGGCAGCGTACAACCTTTGCCTCGTCGCACAGCTCGTCCAGCGCACGTCTTGCGTTTTTCATTCTGTCGGGCGTAACGTTAAGTATTCGGAAAATCTCGCGTGAGCGCATTTTGTTGGCTTTTCCGCTTTCAATCGCCCTGTATATTCTCTGTTTAATATCCATCTCAATTACCTGTGCCGCGCCGTCTTTGCCTCATCGGCAAAAAAATACGGCGGAAGTTTATCAAAAAACCAGCCGCCGCAAATATCCTGTTATTTCCGTAGCGATCATCAGGCCGCATTGGACAGAATGATCATTACGACATAGAAGATTATAGAGAGCACCGCAAGAACTGCAAGCGTGATCCACGTCCACTTCTTGAGTTTGCTTTCAATCGACTGACCCTTGTTCTTTCCGAAGAAGGTCTCGCTCGAGCCGGTTATGCCCTGAATGCCGTCGGAATTGCTCTGCTGGAGCAGAACGAGAATAATTGCGCCGAGTGCCGCAACGAACATCAGACCCATTGCCACGGCAGCAAGTACCACGAATACGTTATATGCTTCAGGGGACATCTGTATTGCAAGTAAATTCAACATCTATTATGCCTCTTTTTCAACTTTTTACTGAAGTATTATAACATGACGCGCGGTTTATGGCAATAAAAAACGCGCGTGTTTTATAAATTTTATGTGCCTTTTTGCCCTTTTTCACCGAATTTATTGATTATAAATATTCCCGTCGTAACAAGTACTATGGCAATAATGGTGGTATAGTTCAGCAGTTGGTCGCTCTCGCCCAGAATCAGTGCGGAAAATACCGCGCCGAACAGGGGATTTGTGGACTTGTACACGGCAATCTTGCTTACGGGGTTGTATTTTACCAGGTATCCCTGAAGGGTGAAGGCGCAGGAGGAGATAAAGGCAAGATAGACAAGTTCCGCAATGGCGCCGAAGCCCTGCGGGTCGACCCTTCCGCCTGCCGCCGCGCCTCCGACAATCAGAACCGTTCCTCCTATCAGAAACTGCCAGCCGCACAGCACAGTAGTATCCTCATGTGCCGAAAAGACTTTTACAAGTCCTGCGGCTACCGCCGCCGATATGCCCGAAAGTATGATAAATCCTTCGCCTGTGAGCTTGAATTCAAATGTAAACTGTCCGCCGAGGTTAATTACTATAACTCCGGCAAATCCAAGCACTATTCCCGCAAGCTTAATGGCGTTGAATTTTTCAGTGCGGAACAGAAAGCAGGCAAATATTATGGTAAAAAATACGCCAAGTCCGTTGAGTACGGAGCCCTTGACTCCTGTGACGTTGGCAAGTCCGATATAGAAAAAGACATACTGAAGTATCGCCTGAAATACGCAAAGCACCAGCACACTCCACCAGTTTTGCCTCTTCGGGAAAATAAATTTTTTCTGTGAGATACAGCCGAAAACTATTACCAGTATGCCCGCAAGCGTAAATCGCAGTCCAGCGAACAGAATGACGGAGGGTGTATGGGTTGTATCCACATTGAAAAGCGTGTAGCCTATCTTTACGCACGGAAAGGCACTGCCCCACAGTATACAGCAGAATATCGCGCCTAAAACCACAACGACAGGTTTTTTGAAAAAAGTCTCAGCCGAAAAGGCGTGTTTTTCGGGTTTTTCTATGTCAGTCATACACATTATTATAATCTTGCCGCAAAATTTTTGCAAACAAAACCGCCGCACACTTTTCAATGTGCGGCGGAAGATTAATCTCTGTGATTGAATGTAAAAAATTTACTTGACGATAAGGCTCTTGCCTGTCATCTCTTCAGGCACTGCAAGCCCCATAACCTCCAACAGAGTGGGTGCAATATCAGCAAGTACTCCGTCTTCGCGCAGCTTTGCGCCCCTGTATTCATCGGAAACAAGAATTACAGGCACGCGGTTAGTGGTGTGCGCAGTGAAGGGGGAGCCGTCTTCGGATAAAAGCTTGTCTGCATTTCCGTGGTCTGCGGTAACTATTGCCGCGCCTCCCATAGCAAGTATCTTGTCGGTTACCTTCTTTACGCATTCGTCAACGGTTCCGACTGCCTTGACCGCTGCCGGAATGACGCCCGTATGCCCTACCATATCGCAGTTTGCGAAATTGAGTATGACTACGTCAAATTCTCCGCTGTCAAGCTCCTCAAGCACTTTGTCCGTGACGAGGTAAGCGCTCATCTCTGGCTGAAGGTCGTAAGTTGCAACCTTGGGGGAGGGGATAAGGTCCCTTACCTCATTTTCGTTGGGCTTTTCAACGCCGCCGTTGAAGAAGAATGTAACGTGCGCATACTTTTCCGTCTCCGCAATGCGCAGCTGCTTTTTGCCGCACTTTGCAAGATATTCACCAAGAGTGTTTTTCAGCGAATGGTTGGGGAATGCAATCTCCACATCGGTGAAGGTTGCGT
The DNA here is from genome assembly GCA_944368635.1 of uncultured Clostridia bacterium. Classification (GTDB taxonomy): domain Bacteria; phylum Bacillota; class Clostridia; order Christensenellales; family Borkfalkiaceae; genus Coproplasma. Next base: position 17,583 of record CALVXA010000022.1, on the reverse strand, counting down.
CATATACGGAGAAACATACGTAAACGGGTTCAAGGAAGCCCGTCTTTCTCTCGAAGGCGGTACCCTTCGGTACAACGAACTCTCTCTGGGAAAGCGCCCTCGTCAACTCTCTTGCTCTGTCGGGACGGAAGTTGAAGAAGACTATGCTGTCGCCTTTATCGATTATGCCGACGGGCTTGCCGTCTTTATACACCTTAATGGGGGTAATAAACTCGTCAGTTACGCCCTTCTTATAACTCTCTTCCACAGCTTCGACGGGGTCAGTGCAGACGTCGCCTGTGCCAAGGGTAAGCATATCGTATGCCTTTTCGACCCTGTCCCAGTTGTTGTCCCTGTCCATCGCGTAGTATCTGCCGCATACGGAAGCAATAGTGCCGACGCCAATCTTGTCTGCCTGCGCCTGCAACTCCCTTAAGAAACCTGCGCCGGAGGTGGGGGATACGTCTCTGCCGTCCATGAAACAGTGGACATAGCATTCCTTTACTCCGTATTTTTTAGCCATCTCAAGCAGAGCGTAGATGTGCGTGATGTGCGAATGAACGCCGCCCGTGGATACAAGACCCATAAGGTGAAGCTTTTTGTCCTTGGCATTTTCCATCGCCTTTACAAGTGCGGGAATGGTGAAGAAATCGCCGTCCTCGATGGACTTCGTAATCTTCGTAAGGTCCTGGTAGACTATTCTGCCTGCGCCCATATTGAGGTGTCCGACTTCGCTGTTGCCCATCTGACCTTCAGGCAGACCGACGGACAGTCCGCTCGCACCGAGTGTGGAGGAGGGATAGTATGCCATCAGTTTCTTGACGTTTTTGCTGCCGTTGAGCTCGATGGCGTTGCCTGCTCCCGCAGGGGCAAGGCCATATCCGTCCATAATTATTATTGCATAGGGTTTTTTAGCCATATTTATCCTTAAAATTTCCTTATTTGTCGTAGTTTACAATGGTGGCAAAGTCAAGCTTGAGCGATGCGCCGCCGATAAGTCCGCCGTCGATGTCGGGCTGGGCCATAAGTCCCTTGCAGTTTGCGGCGTTCATGCTGCCGCCATACTGAATGATGACCTTTTCTGCGCACTTGGGGCAGAAGAGTTCGCCTATCTTCTTTCTGATGTAGGCGATTGTTTCCTCGGCCTGTTCGTCCGTTGCGGTCTTGCCCGTGCCTATTGCCCATACAGGTTCGTATGCGATTACGACTGCGGTAATATCCTCAATGCCCTTGAGTCCGACTTCAAGCTGGCGGTCAAGCACTTTCTCTGTTACGCCGCTTTCTCTCTCTTCAAGCGTTTCGCCAACGCATACAATGGGGGTAATGCCGTTTGCAAGTGCTGCAAGCGTGCGCTTGTTAACGCCTTCGTCCGTCTCGCCGAAGTACTGTCTTCTTTCGCTGTGGCCGATAATTGCGTACTTAACGCCGTATTCCTTGAGCATGGCGCAGGATATCTCGCCCGTATATGCGCCCTTTTCCGCCCAGTGCACGTTTTCCGCGCCTATCGCTATATTGCTTCCCTTTGCGGCTTCCGTCATTGCGGGGATAAGTATTGCGGGTACGCAAAGCGCAACGTTGCAGTTTGCGTCCTTGACCAGCGGCTTAAGTTCTTCAATAAGCTTTTTGCCGCTTTCGGCGGTCATGTTCATCTTCCAGTTGCCTGCAATAAAAGGTGTTCTCATATTGTTTACTCCTTGTTATTTTACTCGTGCATTATTATAACACCTGCCGACGAAAAATGCAACGCTGTAAAAGGTATTTAATTACATAATTGCCCTTTAAATTGCGCCCTTTATTTACATTGCATAGTCCTCTGTATACGGGTGTAAAGACTGTGGTTATAGAGAAAACAGCACAGATATTATGCAAATACGCGTCAGACAGCAAAATTCGGGCAGACAACGCAAATTGTCTGCCCGAATAACCTGTTATTGAGTTAAATTAGTGCCTGTAATCAGACTTTGTCGTTGAGGCAGGCAATGCCGGGAAGTACCTTGCCTTCGAAGAGTTCGAGGGACGCGCCGCCGCCGGTAGAAATATGCGTTACCTTATCAGCAAACCCGAGCTGCTGAATTGCAGCCGCGCTGTCGCCGCCGCCGATAATGGTGGTGCACTTGCCGTAGACGTCTGCGAGGGCCTGTGCAACGGCAATGGTACCCTTTGCAAGGGTGGGGTTTTCGAACACGCCCATGGGGCCGTTCCATACTACCGACTTTGCGCCGTGAATGGCTTCGGCATAGAGCGCCCTGGTCTTTTCGCCGATATCCATGCCCATCTTGTCTGCGGGTATCTTGTCTGCATCTACAGTCTCAACTTCGATGGGAGCGTCGATGGGGTCGGGGAAGGAGGAGGTTACGACCGTATCGATGGGAAGAAGCAGCTTTTTGCCTTCCTTTTCGGCCTTTGCCATCATTTCCTTGCAGTAATCGACCTTTTCTTCATCGAGGAGGGAAGTGCCTACTTCATAGCCCTTTGCCTTGAGGAAGGTGTATGCCATGCCGCCGCCGATTATGAGAGTGTCGCACTTTTCAAGCAGGTTGTTGATTACGTTCAGCTTGTCTGCAACCTTTGCGCCGCCGAGGATTGCGACGAACGGACGGGTGGGATTTTCAAGCGTGGCTGCCATTACGGACAGTTCCTTCTCGATAAGGAAGCCGCAGACTGCCGTCTTGATGATGCCGTATTCAACTATTGCGGCAGTGGAGGCATGCGAACGATGAGCCGTGCCGAATGCGTCGTTTACATAGATTTCTGCATCGTATGCAAGCGCCTTGCAGAAGCCTTCGTCTCTCTTTTCCTCTTCCCAGTGGAAGCGGAGATTTTCAAGGAGTACAGCTTCGCCGTCCTTAAGCGCGTCTCTCTTTGCCTTTGCATCGGGGCCGATAACGTCCTTGGCAAATACAACCTTGCCGCCGAGCAGTTCGTTCAACCTCTTGGCAACGGGCGCCAGCGTAAGCTTCTTGGGTTCTTCCTTGAGGGCCTTCTCAATTATTGCTTCCTTTGTGGTCTCGCCTGCCTCAATTTTCTTCAGGTCCTTCTTGTTGAGCTTGACTTCGGAGGAGAAGATGGAGTGGGGCTTGCCCATATGAGAGCAAAGGGTAACTCTTGCGCCTGCATCAAGGAGATACTTGATGGTGGGGAGGGCGCCGAGTATTCTGTTCTCGTCTGTGATGACTCCGTCCTTCATGGGAACGTTGAAGTCGCAACGAACAAGAACCTTCTTGCCCTTAAGGTCTTTCAAGTCTTTAACTGACATTTTATTCATAAGCTGAAAACTCCTTAAAAAATATATTTTTTATTACAGCTGATATTATAGTTGAACGCAACGGTAAAGTCAACTTCTGTGCAAGAAAAGTATACTTATTTTTTATTATTATCAGTCAGATTATCAGTCACGACTGACATGCAGAAATCACGGCGGGCAGAATGTGCTTTTCTCAAACTATTTGTTGCAGGCTGAATATAAATATGAATATTTAATAAAAATTCATTCAAAATAATTGAACTAATGACGGCGGTATGGTATAATAAGTCCATATATTGAATATAATGCGGAGTGTACGGCGCTCCCGATGGAGAGAAAATGAAAATTTGCGTTGCGGGACTGGGGCTTATAGGCGGCTCTCTCTGCATGGCGTTGAAGCGTGCGGGGTACGAAGTCTGGGGTTACAACCGTTCCGCCGCGCCCCGCGAGTATGCGCTTGCACATGGGATAATAGACGGGGTTGCTTGCGGGTTCGGCGGTTTTGACGTGGTGTTCGTCGCGTTGCCGCCCGCCGCCGCGATAAAGTTCATTTCGGATACTCAGTTCGCAAGCGGGACGGTTGTCGCCGACATATGCGGCGTAAAAAAGGTAATAGAGGATGCAGTTCGCTCCGCGCACAAGGATATAAGGTATGTCGGAACTCATCCGATGGCTGGCAAAGAGGTGTCGGGTATACAGAATGCCTGCGCCGACCTGTTCGATAGGGCGAATATGGTGCTTACCAGAAGTGCTTCGACGGATGAAGAGGCCTACGGAATAATCAAAAAGCTGGTCAAAGACATGGGCTTTATGCGGCTCGTCGAATGTTCTGCCGAAGTGCATGACAGAAAGATAGCATACACTTCCCAGCTTGCGCACATTGTGTCCAATTCCTATGTAAAGGACGACGAAATAGAAAGCTGCCTTGGCTTTACCGGCGGAAGTTTTCAGGATATGACGCGCATTGCAGCGGTGGACGCCGATGTGTGGGCGGAGCTGTACCTTTACAACGCCGAAAACGTTGAACAGAAGATAAAGACGCTTACGGACAATCTGACAAAAATCAGGGACGCGGTGGTCAAGCGCGATTACGCTCTGCTTGTTTCCGTGCTGGAGGACGGCAGGTCAAGGTATTGCGACAGCAGCGCGCAGAGTTTCCAGCGGGAGGGTTGCGGCTTTTCGGAAGGAGAGATAAAGGCAACGCTTCTTCACGACTGATATCGGAGCAAATTCAGATGGAAGGAATATTTAAAAGACAATATACTGCCGACGGCAGGGTGATGACCGACAGAACGTTTTATGTCGCCATCGGACTGTTGCTTCTGTTCGGCTTTGCCATAAACGCGCTCGAAGTTATATTTCTGAGCGAGTTCTTTGCAAGCTGGAACGCGCTTGCATTTTTAATTGTATATTTCGTAATGGTTCTTGCCGGCTGCATCATGAGCGTGGTCAGCCGCAACCCCGTCATAAGTTTCATAGGGTATTGCATGGTGGTTCTGCCGCTCGGTGCGGTTCTGTCCATTTATCTTCCCGCATATTCTCATAACACTATCGTTTCCGCATTTCTCACAACGACATTCCTGTCGCTGTTCATGGTAATACTTGCCCTCGTCTATCCTAAAGCGTTCAACTCCGTATTTGCTCTGCTTGGCGTGGCGCTTTTTATCGCGCTTATATATCAGATAATTGCAATCTTTACGGGCTTCGGCAACAATACATGGGTGGACTGGCTGGTAGTGCTGTTTTTCAGCGCATACGTCGGGTTTGACGTGTCGCTTGCGCGCGTCAGACCAAGGACGGTCAATAACGCCGTCGCTTCCGCCTGTGCGATCTATATGGATCTTGTCTATATCTTTATAAGACTTGTTCAGATATTCGGCAGACGCGAATGAGCAGCGACGCGATTTTAAAAATAATAACCGTAACGGGAGGAGAGCGTACGGAATTTAATTCCCGTGCGCACTTTGAACGGACAGAAACAGGGTTTAAACTCGGCTATCTGCTTGACGGAGACGAGGGTATTTTCGTGATGGACGGCGACAGCGCTGTACTGGTAAGACGGGGCTCTTTCAACATGAATGCGGTGTTGAAGGTCGGAGTTCCCTCCGTATGCGAAATTGAAGAAGACGGGCTCCGCGGCTCTCTCCCTGCAAAAACTTTTGCAGTAAGGCGCCGCTCTTTGACGGGCGGTGAGTACATATTTCTCGATTATTCCCTCGCGGAGGAGCGTTACCGCGTCACATTAAAAATAACATTCGCTTGAATTTTTCCGACGGCCGCATCCGCGGCGTCCGAGCGGCGTCCAATAATTTATAATCATAAAACCGCACAGTGGTTTTAAGACAGACAATCAATACGAAAAACTTTAAAAAATAAAAACAAAAGCCATATAAAGTAGGAGAAAAATGAAAATACGTTATCTCGGTCACTCATGTTTTCTGCTGACGGAGAGTACGGGCACGGCTGTAGTCTGTGACCCTTACGACTCTTCGATAGGCATTGAAATGCCCGAAGTCAGGGCGGATGCGGTGACCATATCCCATCACCACTACGACCATGACTGTACGGCAAAGGTCAAGGGCAACCCCGTTATTCTGGACAGGGAAACGGGCTATGAACTGCCCGGCGTCGAGATTAAGGCAATAAAGAGCTATCACGACGATGAGCAGGGCACAAAGCGCGGGGAGAACATAATCTTCAAGTTCAGCATGGACGGACTTGTGGTATGCCACCTCGGCGACCTCGGGGAGGAATGTACTTCCGAGCTTATAGAGGCCATACTGCCCGTGAACGTGCTGCTCATTCCCGTTGGCGGAAATTATACGATAGATGCCGCAATGGCAAAGGAATATGTAGACAGGATAATGCCCGACGTGGTAATACCTATGCACTATCGCACCAAGGGCATAAATCTCGATATCGATAAAGTTGACGAATTCATATCACTCTTCGACGGAGAATGTGAAGTGGAGGAGTGCGGCAACGAAGTCGAACTCTCGAGGGAGCACCTCGACGGTGAACAGACCAGAGTCCTGGTTCTGGAAAGGTAAATAAATGGGTTCAATAGCAGAAAATCTCGAACTCAAGCTGGCAAGTAAGGGAATACATACGCTAAGGCAGATAGGCAGGGTAGTGGGCGTAAGTAACCCCACCGTCAGAAAAAAGGAAGAACTCATACGCGACATAATGGCGATAGCCAGAAACGAGGCACAGCCCAGCGCCCGCTCCACGCGCGGCGCGCCGCCCAAGTCCGAAGAATACGACAGGGAGCTTGTCGAAGAAGTCGAGAAGTGCAGGCAGGCGTGCAGCGTTGAAAAGGCAGCAGCCGAACAGTCGGAAAAGGAATATGTGGTTGCCTCTCCGGAGGCGGCTGGCGAAGAAGAGAACATCTACACGGGCGTGCTGGAAAACGCAGATAAATTCTGGTTTTTGCGCACGCAGAATATGCAGATTTCATCCAGCAACGACGTATTCGTCCATTCATCTTTCGTCAACAGGTTTCGCCTTCGCGTGGGCGATTACGTGGTGTGCCGCGCCAAGCGCAGAAAGCCGGGGGAATGTCCAGGGGCAACTTTCATCGTAAGCGTGAACGGCAAATCGCCCGAGGCGGCGCGTTCCGCACCATTTGAAAGTCTTACGCCCTGTTATCCCGACAGCCGTTTCACGCTCGAGTATGAGGGCTGTTCTCTCACTGAAAGGGTAATAGACCTGTTTTCGCCTGTCGGCAAAGGGCAGAGGGCTTTAATCGTGTCCCCTCCTAAGGCGGGGAAGACCACCATGCTCAAGACCATTGCGCATGCAATATGCAGAAATTATGCAGAGGCAAAGGTCATCGTTCTGCTCATCGATGAAAGACCTGAAGAAGTGACCGATATCAGACGCTCCGTTCAGGGTGCGACAGTGGTTTACTCCACTTTCGACAGGGGTGACAGTCACCATATCCACACGGCGACGCTCACTCTGGAGTATGCGAAGCGACTTGTCGAGACGGGAAAGGACGTGATAATACTGCTCGACAGCATCACGCGGCTGACGCGCGCATATAATGCCGTCTGCAACTCCGGCAGAACGCTTTCAGGCGGACTTGATCCTCAGGCAATAGTTGAACCCAAACGCTTTTTCGGTGCGGCAAGAAATATCGAAGGCGGCGGGTCTCTGACAATCGTTGCTACCGCGCTGATAGACACTGGCAGCAAGCTGGACGACGTCATATATGAAGAGTTCAAGTCAACGGGCAATATGGAGATAGTTCTTTCGCGCGAACTGGCAGAAAAGCGCGTGTTCCCTGCCGTGGAAATACGCTCTTCAGGCGCGCGCAAGGAGGAGCTTCTGCTCTCAGGGGAGGAGCTGGCGACCGCCGCCCTGGTGCGCGGCGCCATTGCCAGAAAGCTTTCAGAAGAGGATGTGTTTGCGACAATGGGCAAGACGGGCAGCAACGCCGAATTCTGTGCCAGGGCGCAGGCATTTTTCAAGGTTTACAATGGCAGATAAAAACATATTTCTTGATAAAGTCAGAATAACCGTCAAGTCCGGCGACGGCGGCGACGGAATGAATTCATTCAAGGCATACAAGGGTAAGCCCGCCTGCGGTCCGGACGGCGGCGACGGCGGGAAAGGCGGCGACGTATATATAGCCGTCGACCCTTCGCTGACTACGCTGTTGCCATTCAGATATAAGACCAAATATGTCGCAGGCAACGGTGAAAGGGGCGGAACAAATCTCTGCTACGGCAAGGGCGGCGAAGACGTCGTCATCGCCGTACCCGCAGGTACTGTCGTGCGCGACGAACAGACGGGAACGGTAATTGCGGATATGTATGCGGAAGGCGATAAAAAGCTCATCGCCGAAGGCGGCAGAGGCGGCAAGGGCAACGTGCGTTTCACGACGGCAAGGAGGCATGCGCCCAACTTTGCCCAGAAAGGTGAAAAGACCGAAGCGCATACGCTCATACTCGAACTCAAAGTCATTGCGGATGTGGGAATAATAGGTTTTCCCAACGTCGGCAAGTCGACGTTGCTCTCCAGAATATCTGCGGCACGTCCCAAGATTGCCAACTATCACTTCACGACGCTTTCGCCCAACCTCGGCGTAGTCAGATACTACGACAACAGCTTTGTCGCGGCGGACATTCCCGGACTTATTGAGGGCGCGGCGGAAGGCCTCGGACTCGGTCACGACTTCCTGCGACATATAGAACGCACGCGAATGCTGCTTCACGTCGTCGACGTTTCAGGTTGCGAAGGCCGCGACCCCATTGACGACTTTGAGAAGATAAATAAGGAACTCAAGGACTATTCGGCTGCGCTTGCCGCCCTGCCGCAGATTGTTGCACTGAACAAGTGCGACATTGTCGGTTGCGCACAAAACGTACAGGCGTTCAGGCAAAAATATGGCAGCGAATATGAAATTTTTGAAATAAGCGCCATCGACGGAAAGGGTGCTGAGGAGTTGATTGCCGCCATCTGGGACAAGCTGTCCGAACTTCCCAAATCCGGTCCTGTAGAGGCTGATGAGGAGTTTACGTACCGCAAGAGCGCAAACCTCGACTTCGAGATATACAAAGACGAAAACGGCGCATACGTTGTCATAGGCACGCTTGTGGATATGCTCTGCCGCAACGTGTCGCTCAACGACCCCGAATCCATGGCATATTTCCAGAAAATTTTGAGGGATAAGGGCGTCATTTCCCGTCTGAAACAAATGGGCATAGAGGAAAAAGATACTGTAATCGTCGGTGACGTGGAATTCGATTTTGTACAGTAAACGGAAGATTTTGAGGTGTTCAGATGACAAGCAAACAGAGAAGCAAGCTCAAATCGATAGCTGCAAACATAGACCCCGTCGGACAGGTCGGCAAGGACGGCATAGGCGAAAATATGCTGAAAAGCTTTTCGGACTGTCTGGAGGCGAGGGAACTTATCAAAGTTCACATACTTGAAAATGCCGACGGAGATCCCAAGGAAATCGGCAGGGAACTGGCGGCAAGACTGGGCGGAGAGTGCGTGATTGTAATCGGCAGAAAAGCGGTCATATACCGCAGGTCGTCCAGAAAGGACTTCAAGCACATTCAGCTTGACTGATTTATCAGCAGGGACAGAACGGACAGAATGACTAAAACCGCCCCGGAAACAATGTAATAGACGGGGTAAAAGGTAAAGTAGGAAAGCAGCAACAGCGCCATGCCGGAGAAGAAAAGCGACGGGCAGAGCTTTCGCGTAAAGCGTAGCTTAACGCGGCTGAACAAGCCTGCCGACGGCATTTTCGGCAGGTTGATTTCGGGCATGTTTCCGCTTTTTTCAAGCAAAGTGCAAGCGCCTTGGGAAAGCGTAAGTTTTACCCCCAGTCGCTTTGCAAAGGCGGCGGCGTCGGCAGTTACATGGTTGCATATGATTTCGTCGGGCGTTTTGCCGCAACCTTTGATAAGCATGGCTACCTGGTTTGCGCCGAGCGGCTCGGCACGGAACAGCACGGCGGCAACTTCCTGTCCGCAGAATATGTAGTTGCCTTTGCGGCTGTCTGCACCCAGCGCTTTTGAAAACAGCTGCGCATTGTCCTTGTCCTTTTGCAGCGCGAGGTAGGTCATCAGGTCGGCAACGGTTTTGTCCTCTGCCGCGGCGTGTATGGCCTTCTGTCTTCTTTTTAGCATGAAAAGGAGAGAAATCGTTCCGAATGAAAACGCGCAGACGGCGGAAAGCGCAACAGCCGCAGCATTGTTTCTGATGTAAAAGCGTATCACGGTGAAGGAAACGGCAAAAGCGCACAGCGCGCAAAAAATACAGTCTGAAATGAGCGCAATATTTATTTTTTTCATGCTTTGATTTTTGACTGAAATTCTACAATTTACTCAGATGAAAATTGCGATTTTTGGCGGTGCGTTCAATCCCGTACACAGGGAACACGTTCACCTTGCCCGTACTGCAATAGAGGAACTCGGGCTGGACAAGTTAATAATAATGCCTACAGCGATAAGTCCGCACAAGCACGGCAAGACAATGGCTGACTTCTGGCAACGTTACGAAATGTGCCGCATGGCGTTCAGCGGCATAAAACAGGCAGAGGTAAGCAATTACGAATTGGTGCGCGGCGGCGTGTCGTATACCTACCTCACGTGCGCTCATTTTGCGTCTCTGTATCCTGATGCGGAAAGGTATCTGTTGATAGGCGCCGATATGCTGGAGAATTTTCCCTCCTGGCGTAATCCGCAGGAAATACTCAAGCATTTCCGTCTTGCCGCCTGTGCAAGGGTGGACGCATCCCCCTTCAAAGAGTATAAAAAACGCGTGGAGCAGCTTTTCTCGCAGAAGGTTGTCACGCTTTCATATGTGGGCGAAAAGGTCAGCTCCAGCCATATAAGAACGCTTGCCGCGCTCGGAGAAGATTTTTCACCCTTCGTTGACGGGAATGTATATGCATATATCAGGCGTAAAGGTCTGTATGCCATGCACGGATTGTGGGGTGTAAAAAAATTCTTGACGCCCGAACGCTGGGCTCATTCTGTGCGTGTGGCGTATATGTGTGCAGAAAATTCTTCGCGCGCGGAGATTTCCGAAGAACAGGCGATAACGATGGCTGCGCTACATGACTGCGCCAAATATCTGAAGGAGGACAGCGTATACTTAAAGGGGTTTTCGTGGCCTGAAGGAGTGCCTTCGCCTGTCATACACCAGTTTTCAGGAGCATATGTTGCGGAGAAGGTATTCGGTGTAAAAGACAAACTCATACTCGACGCCATTGCCTGCCATACAAGCGGGCGCGAGAATATGACCGCCGCCGACGCCCTGCTCTTTCTTTCAGATATGCTTGAAGAAGGGCGCGATTTCCCGGGAGTGGACGAACTGAGGAAGATTTTTGCAACAGACCTGTTCGGGTGTCTGTATGCAGCCCTCGGGCATCAGGTTTCCTACCTCAAGTCAACGGGTAAACCCGTGTATGAACTGACATTAAAGGCTTATAATAGCATTAAGGAGAAATACCAATGACCAGTAAGGAAAAGACTTTGCTAATCTGCAAACTGTTGAGCGAGAAAAAGGCGTCAAACCTCGTCTATATCGACGTGGAGAACAAGACTTCGCTGTGCGACTACTTTGTTATCTGCAGCGGTCGTTCCACAACGCAGGTAAAATCGCTTGCGGAAAATCTGGACGAAAAGCTCTCCAAGGAATACGGACAGGAGCCTAAGCGCATAGAAGGTGCGCGCGGCGGCAGGTGGGCCGTACTGGACTATCAGGACGTTATCGTGCATATCTTTAACGATGAGGAGAGAGATTTCTACAACCTTGAACGCCTGTGGGAGGACGGAAAGAACCTCACGAGATACGAGGACTGAACTGTCTGCATCTGAAAATTGCAGGCGAATTGAATAAAATTGGTAGATGACGCATAACGGCGGCCGATTGTGGATATAATTTTCACGACGGCAACTGCCGCTATGCGTCTTTGTCTTTAAAGCTTATTTCGCGCGGTTTGCCGTAAGTCTTTTTGGCACGTTTCTTTTCCACAATGTAGTAAACGGGTTTTGGGGGCGAAGGTTTCTGTTCTTCTGCCTGTGCGGGTTTATGCTTAATGCTTCTGAACCCCGCAACCGCCAGTTTTATTACGTGTACAACGGCGAAACATGCTATAAAAATCACTGCCAGATAAACAAGACCAAGAATTGCCATACAGTAATAATAAGTTCTCTGTGGCAGTAAATTATTGATAGAAAATAAATTTTAAGGTAGTATTATGGAAAATTCGTTGACAGATGCAACCAACACAGCAAGCGAGGAGGAGCAGTTCAAGGAATTCAGACGGCTCAAGCGCAGGGAAGAAGCGGCGGCAAATGTGGCAAAACTTGAATGTGATTGTCTGTCGCCGGCAACAGACAAGACAACCCTGAGGGAGCTGTGCCGCTCGGCAAACAGCATGAAGCTGGGCGGAATTGTAGTCTATCCCTACATGGTCAAAGCCTGCGTTGCCTACCTGGGAGCCGACCCGCAGTGTTCTCTTATAGCAAGTATATCTTCAAAGTGCGGCGGCGACGCTACGGAGGTCAAGGCGGATGCCGTAAAGCGCGCCGTAAAAGACGGCGTGGACGAAACAGAAGTCTGGGCGCCCACATTCTTTATACGCGACGGCAATTTCGTCTATCTAAAGCGGGAGTGTAAAAAACTTGCCAAAGCGTCCAGAAACCGTGCATTGCGAATCGTGCTGGATTGCGCCGCCCTCAGGGAGCAGGAAGTGCTTAAGGCCTGTTCGGTAATTGCCGAAACGGGGGTGAACTGCGTGCGGCTTGCAGGAGGTAGCAGCGAACTCACTGCCAAAGTAAAATCTGCCGTAAAGGGCAAGTGCATGGTCAAGTCTGACGGAATAAATTCCTTTGCTGCGTTTGCGAACTTCACCGTGATGGGTGCAGACTGCATTCATGCGTCAAACGCAACGGAGCTTGCTGCACAGCTTTTAATGCAGGCTGAAGAGCAGGAATAAATTTGCATAGACGAAATCGCCTGCGCAGGGAGAGTATCCGGCGGGGCGATTTTTTAATGTACGGGCACAGAAGGAAAATTCTGAAAATCATTGCAAAACTTATGCGCTTGTGATAAAATGGATAAGAAATATTGTCGGCACTTTTACTCTTTTTCGTGCATATCATATAGATATGCAAAAAACATTGACTGTAGTTGATCTTTCGGCCGTCAGACACAATGCGCATACCGTAAAAGAACTCGCTTGCGGCAGGAAATTGTTTGCAGTAGTCAAGGCAGACGCATACGGACACGGCGCGGAGGAGTGTGCGGCGGAACTTGAAGGCGTTGCCGACGCATTCTGCGTTGCGATAGTCGACGAGGGCGTCAGGTTGAGACTGTCGGGTATATCTTCGCCCATACTCGTACTTGCGCCTCCCCTGGACGAAGACGACGTAAGCCGCGCCAGGTTTTACAACTTAATGCTTACCGTCTGCGACGAAAGGAGCGCGCGCCTTGCCGTCGGTTGCGATGTACACATTGCCGTCAATACGGGCATGAACAGGTACGGCTGTACGCTTTTACAGCTCGACAGAATAGCAGCCATCGTGGGCGCGGATCATATATGCGGCGTATATTCGCATCTCTATGCTCCGCATGACAGTGCGGCAAGCGCCTCACAGCTGGAGATTTTTCTTCAGGCTGAGTTGAACGTCAAGTTGATACAGCCGAATGCGGTGGCGCACCTTGCGGCAAGCGGGGGGCTTTTACTCGGCGGAAGATATCTGCGCGATGCCGTAAGGGTAGGGCTTATGCTCTACGGTTATGTACCCGAAGGCTTTTCATGCGCCGCGCTCAGGAAAGCCATGAGAGTATATGCACGCCTTGCGCAGAGCGTGGATTTCATCGGGGGCGGCGTGGGTTACAACAAGGCGGACAGGGCATACAGAAAGCTGTATACTTACCGTCTGGGGTATGCCGACGGCTTTGTCCGCAAAGTGCCCCTCGGCGAAAAGACGCTGTGCATGGATGCTTTCATTTCCCGTGCGGGCGTAAACATGATGCCCGTAATGACTGATGCCGACGAATATGCGGCGCAGTGCGGCACAATTTCCTACGAAGTGCTTTGTTCCGTTTCCAGACGGAGCGAGAGGGTATATGAAAGAAGTTTTACGACGTAAGATGAAAGCGGCGCGCAGAAGCTTTTGCGGGGTTGACAGAGCCCGCGCAGATAAACAGATTGCAGACTGCGTGTTGTCACTGTTGGCGGATAAAAGCAATGTACTTGTGTACAACAGCTTTGGCAGCGAAGCGGATACGCAAGAAATAATACAGGGACTTATATCGCATGGCAAACGCGTCTTTCTGCCCCGAGTGGAAGGGGATAAGATGGTTGCCGTCGGCTATACGGGCAAGGAGCAGCTTATAAAGTCGTCATTCGGCATACAGGAGCCGACAGGGAAGCCGTTCGAAGGGTATATCGATGCCGCCGTTATACCTCTGCTTGCAGTCAACCGGCAAGGCATGCGGCTTGGCTACGGGGGCGGCTTTTACGACAGATATCTGACAGCGCAGCCATCAGTTTTCAGGCTGGGTACAGGCTATTCCTTTCAGATGACTGATGAGGAGTTTGCAGACGAATGGGATGTGCCGCTCGATGCGTTCGTCTGCGAGCGGGGTGTATTTACGTTTTCAGGCAGAAGGTAAACAGCAGATGAGAGTTATAAGCGGGAAGTACAGGGGGCTTAATCTCGTTCCGTTCAAAGGCGAGGAAATACGCCCTACGGCAGACAGGGTAAAGGAAAGCCTGTTCAACATATTGTCTTTCAGAGTAGCTGGTGCGACTGTGGCGGACGTATTCTGCGGCAGCGGCAATCTCGGGATAGAATGTCTGTCCAGGGGCGCGGCAAAAGTGTACTTCAACGACTGTGCAAAAAGTTCGCTTCTGGTGCTTGAAAAAAATCTTTCAAAATTGAGAGACGGTCACGATTACAGCATAACGTGTATGGATTTTTTGTCCTTTCTGCGTTCTGTAAGCTGTAAGTTCGACATAATTTTTCTTGACCCGCCCTATCGTTTCGATTACGGAGTTTCAGCGCTTAAGACCATATCTGAACGTGGTCTGCTCTCTGACGGCGGGGTTGCCGTCTACGAAAGGGACAGGCAGTTTTCGGACAGCGTTGAAGGGCTTGACATTCTTGACGAAAGAAAGTACGGCAAGACCTGGCTGACATTTTTCGGCAAGGGGGACTCGAAATGAGGAAGTGTGTATTTGCGGGGACTTTTGACCCGCCCACAATCGGTCACGAAGGCATTGTGCATGACTGTCTGCGCATATTTGACGAAGTCGTAGTCGCAGTGCTCGAAAATACTGGCAAAAACTGTCTGTTCACGGTTGAAGAGAGGATAAAACTGCTTGAAAAACTGTTTGCAGAGGAAAAGAGAGTGCGCGTCATAAGTTTTGGCGGGGCGGCGGTAGATATTCTCCGCGCGGAAAACACCCCATTCTATGTAAGAGGCATACGCGACGGAATAGACCTTGACTATGAAAACCGCAATCTGAATGCAAGCCGGGCGCTTATGCCTGAAATGGTAACTATATATCTTCCCGCAAGGCAGGACGAAACGCACGTAAGCTCTACGCTTGTAAGGAACAGCATACATTTCAGAAAACAGTTCGACCGCTATATACCTTCGCGCATCGCGGAAGACGTAAAAAAGTTAACGGAGGAAAAACAATGTTCGAAAAACAATTAAAGATACCCGAACCCGAAGAAATCAAACAGATACAGCCCCTCACGGAGCCGCTTGCAAAGATAAAACACGAGAGAGATGTTGCGATATCTGACGTACTGACAGGCAAAAGCGACAAACTCATAATAATTGTCGGCCCCTGCTCTGCCCATGCAGAAGCGCCCGTGCTCGACTATGTGGAAAAACTTGGCAAACTCAACGAAAAGGTGAGCGAAAAGCTGGTGCTTGTACCCAGAATTTATACCAACAAACCCAGGACGAAAGGCGTGGGATACAAGGGTATGTTTTCGCAGCCTGACCCTTCGAAATCAGAAGATATTCTCAAGGGTATACAGACGATCAGAGATCTGAACATAAAGGCTATCGAGGCAAGCGGACTTGCCGCCGCCGACGAGATGCTCTATCCCGAAAACTATAAGTATCTCGACGACCTGCTTTCCTATGTCGCTGTCGGCGCGAGAAGTTCGGAAAATCAGCTTCACCGTCTTACTGCAAGCGGAATGGACGTCGCCGTCGGCATAAAAAACCCCATGAGCGGCTCCATACTCGTACTGCTCAATTCCATATATGCCGCTCAGTCGGGTCAGACGTTCATGCTCAACGGCTGGCAGGTAAAGACGACGGGAAACCCTCTCGCGCATGCAATCTTAAGGGGCGCGGTGGACGGTTACGGTCACGATATACCCAACTTCCACTACGAAACGGTAATGCAGGTAATAGACGGCTATGCCAAGTCAGGCATACAGAATCCTGCAATCATCATAGATGCCAACCATTCCAACAGCGGCAAAAAATTCAAAGAGCAGATAAGAATATGCGAAGAAGTCATGAACAACAGGCTGTATTCTTCGGAATTCAAGAAGAATGTAAAGGGTTTCATGATTGAAAGCTTCCTTCAGGAAGGAAATCAGGCGGAGGACAAGGTATACGGCAAGTCGATAACCGACCCCTGCCTCGGATGGTGCGATACCGAAAGGCTTCTTCTCGACATAGCGAACAAAGTATAAAGCAAAGGCAGTTGCATCGCATCACGCGGTCTATGCGCAGACGTATTCGCAAATTTAAAATACCGATATTATGTGCATGGCGATAAGCAAAACAGCAGAACACGCGCTTAAAAATTTGAGTTCGGGGGAATAACATGAGTAAAAAGGTCGGATATCTCGGGCCGAAAGGTACATACAGCGAATATGCGGCGTCTGCGCTTGCAGGCGACGCCTGTCTTGTGCCATATGCCAATTTTGCGGAGGTGTTCGGTTCGCTTGCGCGCGGCGAGACTGACGGCGCCGTAATTCCGATAGAGAACACGGTAAACGGCGCGGTCACGCAGAATCTTGACCTGTTGCAACAGACGGACGGGGTAATCGCCGTTTCGTCTTACGTCAAGAAGATAGACCACAGACTTATAACGCTGAAGGGGGCTGAACTGTCGAAGATTAAACGCGTATTTTCGCACCCTCAGGCGTTGGGGCAATGCTCGGCTTATCTTGCAGAATATCTTCCGCAGGCAAAACAGATTGCCGTTTCATCCACGGCATACAGCGTCGAAAAAATTGCATCCGTAGAAGATGCCGCAATAGCAGGGGCGCATTTTTGCCGTAACGGGTATACGATTTCTGACCATAACATCTCCGATGAACAGAATAACTGCACCACGTTTTTGTTTGTCGAGTCGGGGAAACCTGACGAGTGCAGACATTGCGAAAGGATATTTCTTTCGGTTACATGCCGTCATGAAGTCGGGGGGCTTCTCCGCCTCCTTGAAGTTCTGAACAAGCACGCAATAAACATGACGAAGATAGAGAGCAGGCCGATAAAGGACAGGCCCGGGGAATTCCGCTTTTTCATAGAGATAGAAGGGGACTATGCCTCGGCTGAAATTCGCCGTGCAATTGACGAACTGAAGGACAGGGCAAGTTCTTTAAAGCTTCTCGGCTGCTATTGAAAAGGCGGCAAAAAAGCAGGATATTGCATGTCGGCACGTCTTTAAAGAAAAATTTGTACAAGGCAGAGCAATATAAATGACAGTGCGCCCTGAAGCAGTTTAAAGCCCAGAAAAAACGTGAATTTTACGTTGCATTTTTTAAAGTAACACATCTGTTGAAAGATAATTGACATTCCGCCGAATGTTATTAGAAACCCGGTCAGCGGAAGGGAGAAGA
>CALVXA010000021.1 GCA_944368635.1 uncultured Clostridia bacterium | reverse complement strand
GTTTTGGACGCTTCGGGCCAGTCTATTTCATCAAGTCCCTCCAAAAGGCGTTCGGCATACTTGTTTATGTCGATGACCCACTGCTTCATGTTCTTGCGCACCACGGGGAATCCTCCGCGCTCGCTCTTTCCGTCGATTATTTCATCGTTTGCGAGAACTGTGCCCAGCTCCTCGCACCAGTTTACGGGCGTCTCCGTATAGCGTGCAAGTCCTGCTTCGCAAAGCTGTTTGAATATCCACTGGGTCCACTTGTAATAGGAGGGGTCGCAGGTGGAAATTGTCTGTGACCAGTCATATGACAGACCAAGCATCTTAAGCTGTGCGGTAAAAGTCTGTATGTTGCGCTGAGTAAAACCGCCGGGGTGGTTGCCTGTATTTATGGCATATTGTTCGGCGGGAAGACCGAAGCTGTCAAATCCGATGGGGTGCAGTACGTTAAAGCCCTGCATTCTCTTCATTCTGGCAATTATGTCTGTCGCTGTATAACCTTCCGGATGACCTACGTGCAGACCTGCGCCTGACGGGTACGGGAACATGTCAAGGACATAGTACTTTGGCTTGGAAAAGTCGTGGAGATCGGTATGAAACGTCCCGTTCTTTTCCCAGTATTCAGCCCATTTCTTTTCTACTTCGTTGAAATTAGTATAAGCCATATAAAACTTCCTGAATTTAATCGGTTTAATTATACATTAAAAGAACGGCGTTTGGCAAATAAAATAAAAACATTTTAACTTAAAGGCGTTGACAAATGCGGGCAAATGTACTAAACTAATAGACGATATAAATATGTTCGGGAAAGACAAGTACCGTCCGGGTTGCATTTACAGAGAGCGTCCTCATTAAGGCTGGAAGGGATGTATTGCCATGGAACAGGGAAACCGCTTTGTATGTCCGGACCTTAAAGAGTGGCTGCACAGATAATGTGCGGCAATTAGGGTGGAACCGCGCAGATTGAATTGCGTCCTTAAGCTTTTGTAAGTTTAAGGGCTTTTTATTTTGTAATTAAATTGTCCGATGCGTCGGGCGAGGAGTTTATACTATGAAGATTTTGTTGAAAAACGGTGAAGAACTTGTACTCGAAGAGGGGGCAGACTGCCTTAAGTTGGCAGCATCCGTCTCCGATGGGCTTGCAAGAGATGCCGTTGCCGCAAAGGTAAACGGAAAACTTGTCGATTTAAGCACTAAACTTTCCGAAGGCGACACGGTGGATATAGTAACGCTCAAGGATAAGGAGGGGCTCGAAGTATACCGTCACACCTGTTCCCACGTGCTGGCACAGGCAGTAAAGACCATATACCCTACCTGTAATCTTGCAATAGGTCCCGTTATTGACAACGGCTTCTATTATGACATTGACTTCAAGACGCCCATTACTCAGGACGATTTCGAGAAGATTGAGTCCGAGATGTCAAAGATTATAAAGGCCAATTCGCCGATTGAGAGGTTTGAGCTTCCGAGGGAAGAGGCTATCGAGCTCATGACAAAGTACAAGGAAAAGTACAAGGTGGAACTCATAAAGGACCTGCCCGAAGGAGAGCATATCTCCTTCTACAAGCAGGGTTCGTTTACCGATCTCTGCCGTGGACCTCATCTGCCTTCTACGGGACGCATCAAGGCGTTTAAACTCACTTCGCTTACGGGCGCATACTGGAGGGGCAATGAAAAGAATAAGATGCTCACCAGAATTTACGGCACGGCGTTCGCAAAGAAGAGCCAGATGGATGAGTATCTCAAGTCTGTGGAGGAGGCTAAAAAGCGCGACCACAACAAACTCGGAAGAGAACTTGGAATATTCATGACGAGCGACGTGGTCGGTCAGGGTCTTCCCATACTCATGCCCAAGGGCGCAAAGCTCTTGCAGATTCTTTCACGGTTCGTTGAAGACGAGGAAGAGAAGAGAGGATTCATGATAACCAAGACGCCTTTCATGGCAAAGTCTGACCTGTATAAGATATCCGGTCACTGGGATCATTACAGGGACAAGATGTTCGTCCTTGGCGAAATAGACGAACACGGCGAAAGCGCAAACGGTGAAGAGATAATGGCGCTCCGCCCCATGACCTGTCCTTTCCAGTACCAGATTTACAAGAACGGACTCAAGTCATACCGTGACCTCCCCTGCAGATATTCGGAGACGGCTACTGAATTCAGAAAGGAAAATTCGGGCGAGATGCACGGTCTTATAAGGGTGCGTCAGTTCACGCTTTCCGACGGTCACATAATCTGCACCAAGGAGCAGGTGGAAGAGGAGTTCAAGCGCTGCCTCGACCTTTCGTATTATCTTCTTGACTGCATGGGCATGAGGAACGACGTGACATACCGCTTCTCCAAGAGGGGAAAGTCCAAGTCCGACAAGTATATCGACAATGACGAGGCGTGGAATAAGACGGAGGCCATGATGAAGACTATCCTCGACGACCTCGGCATTGACTATGTCGAAGCCGACGACGAGGCCGCATTCTACGGTCCCAAGCTCGACGTGCAGATTAAGAACGTCCACGGTAAGGAAGATACGCTTATAACTATACAGATAGACTTTGCGGCAGGCGAGAGCTTTGAAATGCAGTATATAGACGTAGACGGCACAAAGCGTACGCCCTATGTTATTCACCGCAGCTCCATTGGTTGCTATGAAAGGACGATTGCGTTCCTCATCGAAAAGTATGCGGGCGCATTCCCCCTGTGGATGAGTCCTACGCAGGTAAAAGTACTTCCCATTACCGACAGGACAAAGGAATATGCCGACAAGGTTTGTTCTGACCTCAGGACGCTCGGCATTCGTGCCGAAGTCGATGCAAGAAACGAAAAGATTGGCTACAAGATAAGGGAAGCAAAGCTCGATAAGGTGCCTTATATTCTTGTAGTCGGGGATAAAGAGGCTGACGAAGGCACGGTAAACGTCAATAAGCGCGGAGTTGAAGAAAAGATTTCGATGTCCAAGGAAGAATTTGAAAACCTTGTTGTCCGTGAAGACAGAAAAAAGATAATTTTCTGATTAAAACAGTTGACTTACGGAAAAATTAATTGTATTATATAAAGGTAAGCAAAGGTTTCCCCTTTCGCCTTGCGTATGGTATGCAAGTGCAAATAATGTATAATACGTCTAACGGCGGACTGCATTATCGGGTTACCTTTGCGTAACCCGATAATTTTGTCTGCAAAAATCAAGAGAGGTAAACTACTATTAAAGATTTATATCAGGTAAATGAGGCAATAAGGGATAAGGAAGTCAGGGTCATAGGCGCTGACGGCGGTATGGTCGGAGTCATGTCTTCATTTCAGGCACTTAAACTTGCGGAGGAAGCTGACCTTGACCTTGTCAAGATTTCTCCCAATGCAATTCCTCCCGTCTGCAAGATTATGGACTACTCCAAGTTTAAGTACGAGCAGTCAAAGAAGGACAAGGAGAACCGTAAGAATCAGACTCAGATAGAGATAAAGGAAATCCGTCTTTCGATGACCATCGACGTCGGTGATATTGCGGTTAAGACAAAACAGTGCCTCAAATTCCTGGAAGCAGGCAACAAGGTAAAGGTTTCAATAAGAATGAAGGGCAGGGAAAATGCCCGTTCTTATCAGGGCGTCAAGGTGATGCAGGACTTTTTTGAAGGTCTGGGCGGTAAGGCCGTTCAGGATAAAAAGCCCGTTGCTGAAGGCAGAATGATTACCATGATGCTTTCTCCCGCCAAGTCCTGACATAAACAAGTAAAATATTCATTGGAGGAAAATATTATGCCTAAGC
The DNA here is from genome assembly GCA_944368635.1 of uncultured Clostridia bacterium. GTDB lineage: Bacteria > Bacillota > Clostridia > Christensenellales > Borkfalkiaceae > Coproplasma. The sequence goes on along the minus strand of CALVXA010000021.1, from coordinate 16,877 downwards.
AGAAATCACACAGCGGGTCTAAAAAGCGTTTCTGGCTGACCGCTAACGGCAAGGTTCAGAGGCCTCACGGCGGCAAGAACCACAAGGCCGAAACAAAGAACAGAAAGAGAAAGAGAAATTTGCGTCAGAACACGCTCGTTTCCAGCACACAGGAATCTACGGTCAAGTCCATGATTCCCTATAAGGCGTAAAGGAGGATTGAATAATGCGTATTAAGAGAACGGTAAACGCTTTAAAGAAGCGCAGAAAGATATTGCGCCTTGCAAAGGGCTATTTCGGCAACAAGTCAAAGAATTACAGGATTGCGCGCGAAGCAGTCATGAAGTCTTTGAACTATGCTTTCGTGGGCAGAAGGCTCAGAAAGCGCGATATGCGCTCGCTTTGGATCGCGCGCATCAATGCGGCAGCAAGGGTTAACGGTCTGTCTTATTCCAAGTTCATGCACGGCCTCAAGGTTGCAGGTATCAACCTCAACAGAAAGGTGCTTGCTGACCTTGCCGTAAACGACGCAGCTGCATTCTCTGCACTTGCTGAAAAGGCAAAGGCAGCCGTATAATTTACAGCAACTTCAGGGTAGCGCTTGCGCTACCCTGTGCATTTTATCGGGAAACTGCTATATGCTTATAACTTCAAGGGCAAATCCCACGGTCAAAAAGCTCGTTTCGCTGTCTGACAAGAAGTTCAGAAGGCAGTATGGCGAATATCTCGTGGAGGGCGTGAAGCCCGTAGATGAGTGCATTGCGGCAGGTTGCAATGTTACCGGTATATATTGTACGCAGCGTTACGAGGGAAAGTACGAAGGGGCTGTTTTACTCTCCGACGGAGTGTTCGGCTGTATTTCATCCGAAAAGGCGCCGCAAGGGGTGCTTGCAACCGTAAAGATACCCGACTCGAGGCTTAAAAGGCCTGTTTCTCCCAGTCTGTTGCTGGACAGAATACAGGACCCCGGCAATTTGGGCACTATCATAAGGACAGCAAACGCTGCTGGATACGAAAATATTTTCTGTGTAGGGAGTGCCGATATATGGTCGCCCAAAGTCGTACGCGCGAGCATGAGCGGAATTTTCTTCGTGAACTGCTTTGAATGTACGCTTGAAGATGCGCTTGGCGTGTTGGACGGGATACCCGTAATCACTGCTGATATGCACGGGGAAGATATCTTTGCTTTTAATCCGCCTGCAAATTTCTGCCTTTGCATAGGCAATGAGGGCGGCGGCGTTTCGCAGAGAATAAGGGATATTTCCCGTTACACTGTAAAAATACCTATGCGTGCAACTTGTGAAAGTCTGAATGCGGGAGTTTCGGCCGCAATATCCATGTATGCGCTCAAAAATAATACCAAACAGGAGAAATAACAGATGTCAGGACATTCCAAATGGCATAACATAGCCGCAAAAAAGGGCAAGACAGATGCTGCCCGCGGCGCAATTTTCACAAAGATAGGCAGGGAACTTGCCGTTGCGGCAAAGAATAACCCTAACCCTGAAACAAACAGTAAGCTTGCCGACGTAATCGCAAAGGCGAAAGCCGCAAATATGCCTAACGATAACATCAAGAGGTCTATTGCCAAGGCTTCCGGCGAGCTCAGCGGCAAGGACTATAAGGAACTTACCTATGAAGGCTACGGTGTAGCAGGCTCGGCGGTGATAATCAAGACGCTTACGGATAACGTCAACAGAACTTCAGGCGACATAAGCTCCACTATGTCAAGGTGTGGCGGTCAGATGGGCAAGCCCGGATGCGTGAGCTATCAGTTCGACAACAGGGGCGTAATCGTCATCGAAAAGACTGTAGCTCTTGACGAGGACACAATGATGGAGTATTGCCTTGAGGCTGAGGCGGAGGACTATGTCGTAAGCGAAGATGCTTATGAGGTGTATACTACCCCTGGAAAGTTCTCCGAAGTGCGCAAGTATTTCGAAGACAAGCATGTCAACTTCCTTGAAGCCGAAATCAAGATGATTCCACAGAACTACGTTACTCTTCCCGAAGACAAGCTTGCAACGTTCCGCAAGATGATCGATAAACTTGAAGAGTTGGACGATGTTCAGGACGTCTATCACAATGTCGAACTTCCCGAAGAGGAAGAAGAGGACTGATAAAGTCGGATGGCATATATAGCGGAGAGCGTTTGCTCTCCGCTTTTTCATAAGGTCTTGAGCGGCTATTTGCCATATATACGACAAAATTAATTTTAAGATTTAAAATTACTTGGCAGTACAATGCAGGAGCATTGAAGACAAAGTCCCGCACAGAGTATAGACTAAAATATTGAAGCAAAAGTTTTGCTTCTTAATGTATATTGAACCTTGTAATGAACACAATAATATTACAAGCGTAAGCGCTTTTTTTATAGCTGAGGCGCCTTTATAAAGACGAACGAAGCGCGGAGGGGAATACTTCAAAGTATTCCCCTCTTATGTATTTTTCAAAGCGCTGCGGTGTATTATATAGTATGCGTAAGTTGCGGGTTGTAACATTTATGACGGCTATAGTCGTTGCCGCGGTATCTACCGCCGCAATGTATTGTTCTGACGCAGGCGAAACAAAAGCCGAACAGCAACAAATGCAGCTTATAGAACTTTGGCAGGTAGACGGATTTGAGGGCGGGAAGGGCTCAAGGGCAGACTATCTTTCAAAAGTTGCGGAAAAGTGCTTTGCAAACGATAATACATATATCAAGGTGACGTCACTCACTGCACAGTCTGCATTAAGAAACTTTGAAACGGGCAGAATACCCGATATTATCTCCTATAACGCGGGATTTGTGGGGATTGAACGGCTGATAAACGATGAAGACTTTACATATAAAACGTGGTGCAGTGGCAGCTACTGCTTCATAACCTGTGATGCGGGTGCCGATTTTACAGATATAAATTCAACAAATACCGTTGTCAATGCCGGCAAAGATAATCTTGCGGAGGTGGCGGCAGCGCTTGAGGGGCTGAGCGGTGCGGTACAGGAAACGCCGGTAAATGCATATCTTAAGGTGTTGGACGGGAGCTATAAATATCTGCTTGGCACACAGCGCGATGTGTTCAGGTTCAGGGCAAGGGAGAGTTCATTCAAAGTAAGGTGCGTTGAAAGCTTCAGTGACCTGTATCAGAACATTTCCATTCTTACTGCAAATGCCAAAAAGTACAGGGCTTGCATGCAGTTTACTGACTTTCTGCTCACCGTAAACGATGTAAGCTCCGTCGGGTTGTTCAGCGAAAATACACGCTATGAAGATGAAGTCATGTCTCAACTTTCAAAGTCCATGGCGGAACTTTCATTAAGGTCGTACTGTTCGCAGGAATACAAGGACGGGCTGCTTGCTGCGGCACGCAGCGGTGATATAAATAAAATAAAAAATCTTATAAAGTGATTGATAAAAGAGCAAAAAAATGCTATCATATATAAGTGGTAAAATCAAGGGTAAGTATGTGTTAAGTGCAGGCAAATCTGTTCGCCGTAACTTAAGTGAATGTACTACATACGGACTTGGCGGAGCGGCGGAGATTTATTATCCGGAAAATATTCTTCAGGCGAGGGCGGCTTATGACCGCATCACAGCCCGCGGTCACCGCCCGATAATTTTAGGTAATGGCTCCAATGTGCTTGCGTCTGACGCAGGGACGGAAACCCCTATAATCTGTACAAAGGGCATGAGGGGAATATATGTGTCTGGGACGAACGAGATAACCTGTCTTGCCGGGACTATGGTGGGGGAGCTCGTGCGTTACTGCATTTCTCAGGGTAAAGGCGGCGTTGAATACCTTGCCGGTATACCGGCAACCATAGGCGGACTTGCCTGCATGAACGGCGGAGCAGGCGGTAAATTTATATCTGAAAATATAATAAGTGTAAGGCTATATGTCGGTAAAACAGTTATACTTGACAATAAAAGCTGTCAATTTAGCTATAAACACAGTACTATGCGTGACATAAACGCGTTTATAACCGATGTAACGCTCAAAATTTACCCTTCCGACAGCAGACTGATAACTGAAAAAGTTCGCGCAAGACTCGCTCAAAGGGGAAATCTGCCGACGGGCAGAAGTTGCGGTTGCGTATTTAAAAATCCTTCAGGCAACTATGCCGCGAGGTTGATAGAAGGCGCGGGGCTTAAAGGTCTTCGCCTCGGCGGAGCTAACGTTTCAACAAAGCACGCCAACTTTATTTTAAACTCTGGCGGTAGGGCGCGCGACGTTAGAACGCTCATTGCCGTCGTCAGGGCGGCAGTCTTCCAGAAGTACGGGGTGCGACTTCAAGAGGAAGTGGTGTACATAGGAGATTTCAATGATTCTGACGGGTGATTATCATACTCATACCCCTTATTCTCACGGGGAAAATACAGTTCTCGAAAATGCAGTTGCAGCGCAGAAGTGCGGACTCTGTCAGGTGGCAATAACCGACCACGGTTTTAACCATTTACTTTTCGGACTTCGCCGCAGAAAGTTGACTTCTTTAAGGCAGGAAGTAACTGATGCGGAGCAGAGGACGGGCGTGAAAGTTCTGATGGGAATGGAGAGCAATATAATTTCCGTGGACGGAAGAACGGATATGAAGGAAAGCGACCTGGACAAGTTCGATATATACCTTGCGGGTATTCACTCGATAGTAAAATATCCGTCTTTAGGCGATATGTACAAAATAATGCTTGCAAATTATATGGCATACAGGCGCGGGAAAAGGGCTTCTGAAGATATAATTGAAGCTACTACGAATGCGTATGTGAATACAATTAAAAATAATCCCGTCGACATTATAACGCATATAAATTATAAGTGTTTCTGCGACCTGAAAGTTGTCGGGGAAGCCTGTGCGAAGTATGGCACATATATTGAAATCAACACGAAGAAGCGACACATAACTGCGGAGGAGCTGAATACGCTTGCCTCCGTCGGCGCAAGGTTTGTGGTTGACTCCGACGCTCATTCGGCGTCGCGCGTCGGCGATACGGCCATTGCCGAACAGCTCGTCGGAGAGGCGGGGTTAGATCTGAACCTTATCGACAATATTGACGGACGCGTACCGTCGTTCAGATTTGCCAGATATAAAAAGGGAATATCCAATGGCTAACTTTACGGAAGAAATAAAAAGCGAGATTATGCTTTCTCAGCCCGAAAATTCAGATTGCGCGGCGGCTTTTTTATCGGCTTTTTTAAGGACGAGCGGCTCCGTCGTTTCGAGTGGCGGTGCATTCGGGTTTGAAATAGTCACTGAAAATGAGGGTTCCGCAAGGTACGTCTCTCAACTCATCGAGAAAAATTTCGGCGTAGCTGTAAGCAGAACGGGGGCAGTTTCAGACAGCATGAGCGGAAGGGACAAGTATACCGTAAGTTGTCTCGGGGACGGCGCGTTTTCCCTTCTGGAGACTATGGGTGTGATCGAGGCCGACGAGGACGGGATTTCGCTTAAACTCGGAATTGACAGAAAGCTTACGGAGAATGACCAGTGCCGCTCGGCATATCTCAAAGGCGCTTTCCTTGGCGGCGGCAGTTGTACCTTGCCTGAGGAGCAGACGTACAGCCGCACGGGTTATCATTTTGAAATAGTATTCTCTAACAGGGTGACTGCAGGCGACTTCTGCGAATTGCTCTGTCAGTTCGAGGTGCTTGCAAAGCTTGTGGGCAGAAAGGACCGTTCGGTCGTATACGTCAAGAGTAAGGAGGTAATTTCTGACCTTCTCAATCAGATGGACACTGTAAATTGTCTTGACAAACTGAACAGGATAGTAGAATACAAGGACAGAAGCAACAACAGTAACAGGGTGGCTAACTGTTCGGTTTCAAATATCGATAAAGCAGTGACCGCATCCGTGGCTCAGATCAAGGCGATTGAAATAATTTCGCAGACGATAGGACTGCAGAGTCTGGATAAAAATCTTTTCGAAGTTGCGGAGGCAAGGCTTGCCGACCCTGACGCCTCCATGCGCGAGCTTGCCGACAGGCTCAACATCACAAAGAGTTGCATAAACCACAGAATGAGGAAGATTGCGGAGATGGCTTCCCAACTTTCCTGACTTTTAGTACGCAAGGGGATAAAAATGACTGATTTCGTGCATCTGCACCTTCATACCGAATATTCGCTTCTTGACGGAGCCTGCAAGATAGACGACCTTATCGGCTACTGCAAGAAAAACGGGATAGATACCGTATGTATTACCGACCACGGCAATATGTACGGTACTCTGCATTTTGCGGAAAAGGCGGCCATTGCGGGCATCAAATACATAATCGGCTGTGAATTCTACCTCACGAAGGACATGAAATTGCACGAAGGGAACACGGCCGAACATCTCATTTTGCTGGCAAAGAACAAGGCAGGGTATAAAAATCTCGTCCAGCTCGACTCCATGGCGTTTGTCGACGGCTTTTACTATAAGCCGAAGATTGACTACGAAGTTCTTAAAGAGCATTCGGAGGGCGTAATCTGCCTTTCTGCCTGCCTTGCGGGGGGTATTCCGAGGCGTCTGTTGGCAGGCGACTACGACGGCGCGCGCGAGATGGCGCTCAATCTCAAGAGTATTTTCGGCGAAGATTTTTACATTGAAATTCAGGACCACGGCATAGAGGAAGAGAGGCGGGTTCTCCCTCTTCTCGTAAAGCTTGCGGACGATATAGGGGCGGAACTTGTCGCCACAAACGACGTGCATTACCTGAAAAAAGACGATGCCGAAATGCATGACGTCCTGCTCTGCATACAGACAAAGAAGACGCTTGACGATCCCAAGCGCATGAAATTTGACACAGACGAGTTCTATTTCAAGACGGGCGACGAGATGGCGGCGCTCTTCCCCAATCTGCCCAAGGCGATAAGCAATACGCGCGTTATAGCAGATAAGGTGACCGAGCCTGCGTTCAATCTTGACAAAAAAGGCTATCCGGTCAGGGATACCTCGCTTATTCCCGGCTATACCCCGCCCGACGGCTCCACGCCCGAAGAGTATCTCAGAAAGCTCACCGACGAGGGGCTTGTCCGTCGATATGGTACCGTAACCCCGAGAGAAAGGGAGCGGGCGGATTACGAGCTGTCAGTCATATGCAGGATGGGTTATGCCGAGTACTATCTGATTGTTTGGGACTTCATCAACTGGTCGAAGGAACACGGCATTCCTGTGGGTCCGGGAAGAGGTTCGGGCGTAAGCTCTATCGTCGCTTATTCCATAGGCATCACGGACGTAGAACCGCTTCAGTACGATTTGCTGTTTGAAAGATTTCTTAACCCCGACCGCGTATCGATGCCCGACTTTGATATTGACTTCTGTACGGACAGAAGAGCGGAGACCATTGATTACGTAAGGCAGAAATATCATCCTGAAAACGTTTGTCAGATAGTCACGTTCGGAACCATGGCGGCAAAAAACGCAATAAAGGACGTCGGCAGAGTAATGCGCGTGCCATATTCGGAGACGGACAGACTCACCAAGATAATGGACGGCAAGACTTCCATAGGAGATTTGCTGGGCAGAGGTATACAGGCGGCGGAGGACAAAGTGAACGCCGAATCAGACCCCGACAAGAAGGAGGAACTGAGGGGAAAACTCAACGAGCTTAAGCTTGCACGCAATGCAGAGTTCTGCGAAATGTACGAAAACGACCAGACGCTTAAACGCGTCATCGACATGGCGCTTCAGCTGGAGGGAATGCCCAGACAAACGGGCATGCACGCCGCTGGCGTCGTCATATGCCGGAAAAAAATTGCGGATAACGTTCCCCTTTCGCGTAACGGAGAGGATATAACCACGCAGTTCGTCGCCAAGGAGATAGAAGCGCTTGGGATGCTTAAGATGGACTTCCTTGCGCTTGTAACCCTGACGGACATTAAAAAGTGCGTCGATTATATAAGGGAGGACACGGGCTTCGAGGTCGATTTCACAAAGATAGGGTATACGGATGCGGGGGCATACGGACTTATAGCCGACGGAGATACGGACGGCGTGTTCCAGCTTGAACAGGGCGGCATGAAACGTTTCATGAAAACCCTTAAGCCTGATACTCTTGAAGACCTTATCGCGGGCATATCGCTCTACAGACCGGGCCCCATGAAGTTCATAGACAGTTTCTGTAAGCGCAAGCACGGGGAGGAGGAGATTTCCTATGACTGCCCCGAGGAGGAAAAGATTCTCAAGGTCACTTACGGCATACCCGTCTATCAGGAGCAGGTCATGCAGATATTCCAGTTCCTCGCGGGCTTTTCTCTCGGCGAGGCGGACCTCGTCAGGAGGGCGATGGGCAAAAAGGATAAAAAGACGCTGATGGCGCAGAAGGAGAAGTTCATCAACGGCGGCATAAGCGACACTAACGGTTCGAAGATAGTCGGCTGCGTGAATAACGGAATTCCCGCCGAAATCGCCGCGGAGATCTTCTCCAAGATGGAAGGCTTCGCATCCTATGCGTTCAACAAGTCCCACGCGGCGGCGTATGCAACGCTTGCATATCAGACAGCCTGGCTTAAAAAATATTACTGTAAGGAATTTATCTGTGCGCTTTTAAACAACCGTCTCAACAAGATTGATGAAATAACGAAGTACGTCATCTACATCAAGGACAAGGGCATGAAGCTCTTCCCCCCTGACATAAATAAATCCAAGACGGCTTTCTCCGTTGAAAATGACGGCATCAGGTTCGGCCTTTCCGCGCTCAAGGGCAGCGGGCAGGCAGCCATCGACGAGGTCATAGGCGAGAGGACCAAGAACGGGCCCTTTGCAGATTTTGCCGATTTCATAATGCGCTGTGCGGGCGTCATAAACAAGCGCATCGTTGAAGGGCTTATTCTGGCAGGCGCGTTCGATTCCATGGGTATTGCCCGGTCTAAACTGTTTGCCGTGTATGATGAACTGTACTCACGCGCCGTTGCAATACACAAGCAGAAGTGCGGCAGTCAGATAAGTCTGTTCGGTGACATAATTCAGGAGGAGAAGCTGGAAGTTTCCTATCCTGACATACCCGAATTTGACCTTATGGACAAACTCGCCAAGGAAAAACAGGTGCTTGGAGTATATGTCAGCGGACATCCGTTCGAAAAGTATATGTCAGCCTTTAAAGACTGCAATTTTAACTGTTCGTTGCTTGCGGACTTCAATGAAGACGAGGATGGCGTACGAACCTATAATGCAGTCAGCGACGGCATGACCATAACGATGGGCGGGATAATTTCCGCATACAAGCGCACAACTACCAGAAGTTCAGGGGCAACCATGGCGTTTCTGACTCTTGAAGATATCTACGGTTCTGTAGAATGTGTGGCTTTCCCGGCAATTTATGAAAGGGCCAAGGCTATCCTTGCCGTTGACGGAATTGTAAGCGTAAAGGGTAAGCTCGACCTGTCAAAACCTGATGAGCCGACAATTATACTTGATACGGTCAAGGAGTTTGATGCGGAGGCATTCAACAAGTCTCAGACAGCAAGCAAGCCTGAAAAAGTCAGACGCGCCACTCTCTGGCTGAACGCGACGGCGCTCTCCGAGGAAGATTTTGACGAAATGGTAAATGTTCTGTCCAACTATGACGGGGAAACGCTTTGCGCAATATTCAGGGCAGGTAAGAAGTACCGTCTTCCCACGGGCATAAATTATTGCAGGGGACTGCTTGCCGAACTTCGGGCTTACCTGTATGAAAAAGATATAAAATATGTCGAATAAAAGAAATAAATTATTTGAATAAACGGTTGTAATTATCAGATTCATCTGTTATAATATTAAAAGAGTTAATCAAACGGAATCTCGGACGACTGTTTGGGGGAGCCTGACGGGATTATGAGAGGAGATTTTATATGAAGCGAATCGGTTTGCTTACCAGTGGCGGCGATGCACCCGGCATGAATGCCTGCATAAGAGCGGTTGTCAGGACGGCACTCTATTACGGAATGGAAGTTTACGGCATTGAGCGCGGTTATCAGGGACTTATTGACGACGATATGATACCCATGGAGATGCGCTCCGTGTCAGATATTGTCCAGAGAGGCGGTACAAAGCTGAGGACTGCGCGTTGTCTTGAAATGCTCACCAAAGAAGGGCAGAAGAAGGCAGTCAAGACGCTGGAGGCAAGGAATATCGAAGGTCTTGTGGTTATCGGCGGCGACGGTTCATTCAGGGGTGCCAAGTGCCTTTCCGAAGATTACGGCATACCTACAATCGGTATTCCCGGTACGATTGACAACGATCTTGAATATACAGATTATACGCTTGGTTTCGATACGGCAGTCAATACCTGTATCGATGTAATAAATAAGCTCAGAGATACGATGACTTCTCACGAGAGAATTTCCGTCGTCGAGGTTATGGGCAGGAGATGCGGCGATATCGCCCTGTACGCAGGCATTGCCAGCGGAGCAGAGATAATTGTCGTCCCCGAGGTCGTTTTTGACCTTGACGACATTGTAATGCGCATAAACCGTTCAAGGGCAAACGGAAAGCACTCCAACATAGTCGTAGTTGCAGAGGGCGTATGTTCTGCGGATGAGTTTGCAAAACAGCTTCAGTCCGTTACGACATATTCCGTTCGTCCTACGACAATAGGACATATCCAGAGAGGCGGCTCGCCTTCCATGGCAGACAGAATGTTGGCGGCACAGTTCGGTAACAAAGCCGTAAGGCTTTTAAAAGACGGCATCGGAAACAGGGTAGTCGGCATACACAAGAACGAAATTATTGATATGGACATAATCGAAGCGGTCAGCATGAAAAAGAAGTTCAATTATGAACTCTATGAAACGCTTCAGATGATTTCCATGTAATTTTCAGAACATATAAAATAACCGCTTTTTAAAGAGCGGTTTTTTTATGTGGAGAAAAATCCACCAACTATGTTGGTGGTCACCTTATGGCTTTAGCCGTTGTGCTTGTTGGATATACAAAAAAGCTCCTATGTGCTAAACTGAGTGAGGCTCGCAACCGCACACAAGTAAGCACACAGGAGGTCATCATTGAAAAACCAAAACAATGACACGTTCAGTTTAGCACATACGACTTGGAAATGTCAATATCACATAGTCTTTACTCCCAAATATCACCGCAAAGTAATATACAATGCGCTGAAGGTTGACATAGGGAAAATATTAAGAGAACTATGCAGGAGAAAGAGCGTTGAGATAATAGAAGCTCACGCAATGCCAGACCATATACATATGTTGGTTTCCATACCCCCGAATGAAAGGGTATCAGGTTTTATGGGGTATCTAAAGGGTAAGAGTACAATGATAATCTTTGAGAGGTATGGAAACCTCAAATATAAGTATGGAAACAGGCACTTCTGGAGTAGGGGTTATTATGTAAGTACGGTAGGGCATAACAAGCAAGCCGTACAGAAATACATACAAAACCAACAGAAAGAAGATTTGATTTCAGACCAAATCAGTATGGTGGAATATTACGACCCATTTGACAAATGGCTGAAATCAAATAGTAAAACAAAGAACAATAAAAGATAAAGGGAACAGGCTTGCTTGTGTGCAGTAGGCGAGTTCCCATTGGTGCTTGAGCACCATGCCGGTATAATTGCCCTTTAGGGCTTAAACTAAAGCCACCACTTTAGTGGTGGATAGTTACTGCAATAAAGTCAGGACGGAATAATTAATGATACTTTGCGTGAGTCTGAATCCATGTCTGGAGATAAATATAGAGGTGGATTCGCTTTCAGTGGGTATGACCCATAAAGTAAGGAGCAAGCGTACTTTTCTTACAGGTAAAAGTCTGAATGTTGCAATAGGCGTTGCCCGTCTCGGCGGCGACGCCTTCGCCACGGGATTTATGTATGAAGACAGCGGAAGACTGTTCGAACAGGAGTTGCACAAGGAGGGCGTTACATATAAATTTGTCTGGACGGAAGGCAGAGTGAAGGAAGTCTATAAGTTTATCGACAGACGCTCCATGATGACCGAAATTTTAGACGATGCATCGGAAATTTCTGCAGATAAGGCGGAAATGCTTGTCAATTATGTGAAACAGCTTTCTGCGGAATGTAAGGCTGTCGTGCTTTCCGGGAATGTCGCCGGCGGTCTGGACGACGCATATTTCGCAAAAATTGCGGAGGCGGTAGATCCGTCTGCCATTAAAGTGATCGACACCGAAGGAACAAAACTGATGTCCGCGCTTAAATATGGCGCAGATCTTGTAAAGCCCAACCTTGATGAACTTCAGCGTACACTCGGTCTGAAGATCACAGATAAGGAGAGCATGCGCAGGGCCTGCAATGCCTTGATAGAAGCAGGCGCCAAAAGGGTTTTGCTTTCGCTCGGTAAGAAGGGCGCTGTTATAACGGACGGCAAAAAATGCTATTATTGCGTGTCCGTAAACGTTGCCAAGAATTCGACGGCGGGCGCGGGCGATGCTATGGTTTCGGCGGCTACAATGGCGCTTGCAAACGGCAAGGAGCTTGTTGAAATACTCCGTTGCGGAGTAGCTGCGGGCACTGCGGCGGTGACATTGGCTGACAGCATTTCTTTTGACAGAGAGAAATACGAAGAAGTGCTGAGCGGACTGACCGTCAAGGAAATTTGACAATGTACTTGATTTAATAGTTGATGTGTGCTAAAATATCCGTGAAGTCAGTAAGGCAGGTGTTTGTATGTGGAATGAAAAAGTGCCTTTGGAGCTTTTGAATAAAATGCCCAAAAACTTAAGCAATGACGATCTCTGGGAAATACAGAAGGCGATAAACGAGGATAAATTTATCAACAGCATGGTAAACGGCAGGGATTTGTGCGGCGAATATGCTCCTTTCTGCAAGGGGTGCGACAAGAACGGCCAGATGCCATGTGCAGTTGCGTATGTCAGGATGAAGAACGCGCAGGGTATGGATTTTACGATAGGCCAACCTGCTGGGGAGTCTTGCGGAGTGCAGGAAGAGGCAGTTGACGGGTGCGCCGATAAGTCTGAAGAAGCCGAAGATTCAGACAGTCGTCCGCAGGAAGTCAACGCATTGTTCAACCGTCCTGCTACGGAGGCTATCGCCTATGAAAAACCGCTTCAGATAACCGGCGACAGACCGCTTAAAATAATGGAGGAGTCGCAGACTTCAAAACAGGGTAGCGGTAAAAAAATACGTATAGCTATTGCACGCAGAAGAAAGAGCTGAGCGTTCAGCCATGCATAAAGCGTAAACTTATTCAGTTTTAATATTTCTGACTGACAAATGCTCATAAGCGCGTCGTAATACAAAAGATGAAAAAAGGAGCTTGAAGACTCAATGTCTGACAGGCTCCTTTTGACATATTAAATTGGCATATCTGCTCTTGCCATCATTGCGTTGAGTTTCAAAAACACACCATTGTATCGTGCAAAAGTTTCGACAACGCAAAAGCCGCCGCATTCCGCGTACGGAAAACAGCGACTTTGAATGTCGTGGAGCTGCTAACCGGATTTGAACCGGTGACCTCGTCCTTACCAAGGACGTGCTCTACCTGCTGAGCCATAGCAGCAATTCAACTTACTCGAATATTATATTTTAATTATAAGTTATTGTCAATTCATTTTGCGGACAAAATAAAAATTTAAATCATAATAATTCCACCTGTTTTGATAAACAAGGAACAGGTCTGTTACTCATTCTTTATCCCTATCTTATTTTGTTTTTCAATGTTTTTCAGAAGCCTGTCTGCATTGTATGTCTGTGCATTCTGCGCTCTTAATGTTGGCATTTGCCTGAAAAATCTGTTTTTTTCATATGACAGGCTATCGCTCGTCAGTTCCGAAAGCTCAATGAGCGTGGAGACATTGACTACATAAAGCTTGAGTTCGGGCGAAAGGGCGGCATACATATAGTTTAGTTTTTTCGCGGCGTTTTTGAAATACTGGGGGTAACGCAGGTAACGCGAAAGTTCGTAGGCGGAAGGAAGTACCTGCATCAGTTCAGCCCACAGTTGTTCGTCTGACTTGTCGGCGGCATGAATAATGCGTTCTGCCTCTTCTACGATATCGCCTATTCTGGGTGCAAATTTAGCCCTTCTGAGTGCGTTTGTAACCGCAAGGTCGCATACCTCTTTAGGGTATTCGCGCAGAATTTCATACCAGCTTGCAATAAGCAACAACCGCTCATTCTCACTGCTGGTCTGATAGGAGTTATCGAAGTTAAGCTGTATTTTATATATGTAAGTGAAAATATCTTTTTCAGTAACAGGCGTCATTTTAACTCCTTTTCGTCAGACTGTCCGTTCAGAAGGGCAAGGGTAGAGCGCCACTCGTCTTCAAGGTTGCGCTTTGCGGAGCGCGAAGGCGAAGCTTTTGCCGCAGGAATATCAGCTGGTGTAAATGCACCCGCATTTTTCCAGGAGGATAGAATGTTGTTCATGTAGGCAATCGGGTTACCTGTGCCCGCAGCGCGCTGTGCTGCCAGCAAAATCATTTCGTCGTCAAATCCCCAGTCTCTCCATACGGATAGCAATTCCCTGTCGTGGGGAATAATCTTTCTGGTAAGACCGCAGCTTGTAAAAATCTGTCTTATGAAGCGGTCGTTTTCCGCAAGCTTGTTTAAAGTATCGTGCACGCTTGTATCGTCGACAATTCCCTGCTCATACAGGTGCGAAACAAAGTCGTTTGTCCTTTCAAAGCTGTTCATGCCGCTCAGGAAACAGTAGGTGGCAATTTTTTCAAGGCATTGAGCGCTGAAACCGTAAGAAAACCACTTTGCCGTATAATTTTCTATGTAAGGCGAGGGGTCATTCATATAAACGCCCAGTGCCTTTGCAATGGCGTAGGTAGCGCTGTAAAGCGAGTCCCTGTTTTTTCTGTAATCATCTATTTCGATGCTGTCGAAAAGCTTTCTGTTGTACAATTCAAGCATGACCGCGTCAAGTTTTTCCATTGTCCTGGTTCTGAACGCGCGCGCGGCGCAAAGAACGGCTTCATCGCCGAAGCCCATGCCTGTCCATTTTGAATACAGTTCCCCGTCTTCGACGGCGGGCTGATGCTTTATTCCCATCACTGTAAAAAGGTTGATAAGTTTTGCCGTAGCGGAAGTGTAGCTGGAAAGTTTCTGTTCGACCTTGGCTACGGAGGTGAGTCCTTCAGCTTCAAAGTTTCTTGCAACTTTTTTTATGTATGCAGGCGCTATCTTGTCGCCCTTCAGATTTACGCAATATGCAATTATCATTATCAGTGCATTGCGTTCGAAAGAATAATCTTCCAGAAGTATAAGGTAATCCCTGAACTCATTCTGCGAAACCATTCTTCCGGCTATAATTGCCTGAATTTCTTCGTATAGGCCTTCGTACTTTTCAGGGTGGAGCTTTTTGGGCCTTCCGCTTACGTTGTCGGTATCGAGAATTTTTATCTCGAACGGGGTGTAGGAAGTAACGCTGACAAGTTCGTATTCGTCAAGATATTCGAAGTATTTTTTTAGCTGGTCTTCAGTCATGTTCAGTTTTTGGGCAAAGTCTGTCAGAGTGTATTGAACCTGTCCGTTCTGGCAGAGATAGAGAGCGAAGAGATAGACTTTCACCGCTGCGGCGTCCAGTTCGGGCATATATCGCGTTATAAATTTATTTTTAACGTCTGTGACTGACCTTGCCGCCAGTTCTTCATCTACCGTAATAAAGGGCATAAAGAGTAAAACTCCGCATATATACTTGATTTATCCTGAAAAAAGGGCTATAATATTTTTCAGAGTGAATAATATCGCCTGTTTTCGTAAAGCGTATATTATTATAAGACAATCGGCATAAAAAAGCAATAACTTTAAGCGAAAATGATGGCCGATTGGGAATACCTACAGCATGAAAATACTTCACACTTCCGACTGGCACATCGGTAAAAAACTCATGGGGCGGGAAAGATATGACGAATTCCGCGCCGTACTCAACGAAATATATGGAATATGTGTCGATAAGGGCGTTGAACTTTGCCTTGTTGCCGGCGACGTGTACGACACTTACACACCGTCAGCCGAGGCGGAAGAAATTTTCTTTGACACTGTTCGTAAAATTTCAGAAGTCTGCCCCGTAGTTATAATCAGCGGAAACCACGACGATTACGTAAGGCTGACTGCAAGCCGAGCGCTTGCAGAAAGGCAGAACGTATATATTGTGGGCAATAATCTTGCTGCGATAACCTGCGGCAGAAGGGGTAAATGCTATCCCGTCCAGTCAGGCAACGGATATGCCGTCTTTGAGAATGTAAAAGGCGAAAGAGTGTACATAGATATGTTGCCCTATCCAAACGAGGCGCGTTTCAGGGAAGAAAAGACGGATGAAAGTTTTTCTGACCGCATGAAGAGATGGATAGAGTATGGCGAAAGAGGTAATACTGAAAATCTGCCAGGCATATTGCTTTCGCATATTTTTGTTGCAGGCGGAGCTGCCGGAGATACCGAGAGAGAGATAGAGCTGGGTGGGGCGCGACTTGTTCCGGCAGATTTGTTGCCGAAAAATTCATACTGTGCGCTCGGTCATCTGCATAAGCGCCAGAAGCTTGGCGACAATATCTATTACAGCGGTTCCGTCATGCGCTTTTCGTTTGACGAGTCAAACGCCGTCAAATCAGTCAACGTATTTGATCTGGTTGGCGGAGGCATAGAAAATTTTGAACAGGTTGAATTACACAGTATACGCAATCTCGTCCGACTGCAGGCGACGACGGCAGAGGACGGAATTGCACTTCTCGGCAGGTATACGGAAGATTATGCCGAACTTACCCTTAACCTGAATGCTCCGCTTACTCACGGACAGACAGTGGAGTTGCACAAGTGCGCAAATCTTGTTTCGCTGAAGACGTATGTCGAGGACATAAATGTTGGTGACCTGACCGAAACGCGAAAGGACAAAAGCTCCTCGGAGTTGTTTGAAGGTTACTATAAACTGCGTTACGGAGTTGCGCCCGACGAAAAGCTTAAGGCACTGTTTCTTGAACTGACGGAGGATGCATGAAACCTCTCAGACTTGTTTTTAACGGAGTGAAC
>CALVXA010000020.1 GCA_944368635.1 uncultured Clostridia bacterium | reverse complement strand
TATAGTTATTAACCATACTGTCGACCACGCCGCCGCTGACGAAAAAGCCCATTGCGGGCGCGCCGAAACGGGTATAGTCCGCGTCATTCTGCGGTTGGGGGAGAATTGCAATTTTAAGTCCCTCCGCCTGTACTATCCGCGAAATTATGGCATGGCCGAACGAGGGGTGGTCGACATACGCCTCACCGATTACATATACAATATCGGGCTGACCGCCCGCCTCCTCCCTTGTTACGGGTAAAAACATACTGTCCCCCTGCATTTTTTGCCAAAAACTTTAGTCATATGCCATTTAATGATATCATAAAGTACAAAATAAATCAACACGCGCGCCAAATTGTCCAATCACATATATCTACACATTTCACCCATTGCATGATTTTTTTAAAAGATTAGCGGGGAAAGCGATCACGCTTCCCCCGCCATAATTTTATAGTGCCGACTTAAATTACTTAACGTTCTTTACGCCGACAAGCAGACCGTTGCTGTCGTAAGCATACAGCAGATAACTTACGCTGCTGTTTATATAATAGTTTTCAGGCACATTAAATACCATTACGACTGAGTCACCGTTGTCAACGAGTACATATTTTTCGCCGCCAAACTGAAGAGCGTTAACCTCATCTTCCGTAAGAACGCCTTTCGCAACGACCGTGCGGATATCATATGCCCTGACTGTCTTAAGCGCACCTTCCGCCGACGTATCTACAGACAGATTGATAAGATACTTCAGTCCGTTGGATTCTTCGGTGAGTGTCCTGTCGTTGATGTCCTTCTTTATATCTTCGGTATGTTTAGCTTCCCAAGCCTCGCCGCCTTTTGTGAAGAAGGTCGATGCAACATTGAATGCAAGCTTATACGTAAGGTCGGTATTGTCAGTATTTATGGAATAGTTTGTACCATTCTGATTTACTTTATATTTTACGTCGTCAAGCGCATTTACCTTGCCAAGGCGACCCTCGCCCGTGATGATATTATTGGAAATCTTGTCATAACCGGGCGCAACCGAAACAGTACCAAAGTCGCTTACAACAACAATTTTGCCGTTATTTTTGCAGTTTTCAACATTTATGGCAGAATGAGGATATTGCGGCTGATTCATCGTGCCTATATACGCATTATTCCCGTAGAGATATCCGATGGTCTGTGTGCCTGTTATATTGCCGTTATTTACGCAGTTTTTATATTTGATTATAAGCGTGCCGTTGGCACAAGGTCCCGACCCGACAAATACGCCCGTACAGGTTCCTTCATTCTCTATGCTTACATTATTGACACAGTCAATAAAGTTATATGTGACTGTACCGCCTCCCGACGTATACAGCGCCTCTATGATAAAGAAACCGAAATTGTTTATATTGCACTTTATCGTGCCGACTTCAGAATTTGTGGTGACATCTATGAAGTCGACGCCATAGGCAGTTCCCCAATCGGCTTCAAACAAAATTGTGGTGGGGTCGGACATATACAGGTCTACGTTTTTGATTGTGGTATGACCGGAAATGCCATATATTAAGCCCATAACTCCGCCGTTTGCGCTGCCTGCTTTGCGGGTAAGCTTATAGCCGTTGCCGTCCAGAGTTCCGCAGAACTTTGTTATGCTTTCGCTGAACTCTATGTTGTCAATCAGCTGGAAGTAATAATTTGTATCGGCTTTGGTTCTGACTATTTCGCCTATTGCCTTTAATTCCTGCGAAGAAGCGACAAGCGCAGTTATTATAGTCTTGCCTCCTAACCCACTGAGCGTTGCCGTATTATTATAGTTGACTATCTTTCCGTCAAAGACAGTTCCGTTGCTGACCGTCACGGAAGTTCCGTATGCAGTAGTGCCTTTGATTGCATAGAGCGCGCTTGCCCTTTCTGCAACCCTTTGATCGGCTGCCGTACATATGTATCTTCCGCCCGAAACAGTCACTTCGGCATCTGCCTTGTATGCAGTATCAAGCTGGTTACCGACAACGAGAGCGCCGTAGGGAACTTCGTTACCGCTCTTCCACTTTGTGGGATTATTGGCATAATTCAGGGGATATTCCAAATCGATATATGGAATTTTTGCCGTTACGTTTACATCGGTAAGGTCAACTGTACCTGCACGGACGAAAATGCCCTGACGATGGGCAGATATATCCACATTGTTCATATTGAGCACACCTGCAACATTTATCATGACGGCACAAGAGTCATCGCTTTCCATATTTATTACAGTGTCAGCAACATCTATTATGACGTCGTAATTGTCCGTCGTTGCGGCATTGGTTCCTATGGCATATACGCCCTGTACGTTCAGCGTGCAGCCACTCACTTCGGCGCTTGCCGCATCGCCGCACGGGAACAGGAAAGTACCTGTTGCGTTTACGGTTAAACCTTCAAATACAGCTTTGCAGTCTGTATTTACAACTATTGCGGCAGTGGTATAAGTAGTATTGTTTGCGTTGAGCGTGCCATTTTTTATTGTAAGCGAAGTACCGACGCCTTCAATGTTAAGTACGCCGTACAGAAGCGTTAAATTATGCTTGTTGAGGTTAATTACATATTCCTTGCCGGTATTGTTGATTACGCTTATATCAGAGGCAAATGCAGATATATCTTTATCTAAAATTACCGACGAACTGCCGTTTGTAAGCGCCCACTTTAACTCTGACGAGCTGCTGACGCGGTTATTCATCACCGCACTATCTCCGACGACCGTTTCTTCAACCTTGCCGCTGTTTTCAACGTCTACAGTGCCGTTACCCTGTATATTGAGTTCGGGAAGAACGGCGTCTTCCGTGACCACTACCTTTGCGGCAGTACCTTCGGACGCGTTGACGGTAACCGAACCTACATTCGACTGCGCCTTCACTTCTACGGCAGGCATATTCTGGCTGTCAGCAGCATTGACGGTTACTGTATTTACTGTCGCGCCCGCTTCGAATACCGCTCTTCCGCTTTCAAGCGTAACACTTCCGCCTATGTTGCCGTAAACGTGCAGAGAATTATCTGCGATTGCCTGTACATCGAGCGAATTGACATCGTTGTAAAGGTGAAGCGTGCCCCGGGGTGCGTTTACGTCCAGACTGCCAATGCCATAGCCGCGCAATGTAAGCGCCTTATTTTCGTCATAGCTGTATGCAAGATATGCTTCTTTAAATACGTCTTCATACAACACTACGGTGTCGCCTTCATTTGCCACATCGACAGTCGAAGCAAGCTCCTCGGCAGCCGTAACAATATGCGCAACGGATGCGGAGCCCGTTTCTGCGGTCACGTCGCTGTTGCCCTGAACTGCCTCTACGGAGAACGATACCGTACCCGAAGCCGCTGTCGCCTTCTCGTACGAAGGCAGTTCCACGGAGAGGTAAACGGGGGCTATCGGACTTTGCTTTGCCAAGGACTTCCAGTCGGAAACATAGTTTGTATAATATGTATATTCCTCGAGGTCGCTTGCAATCTCGGTGATATTGTCGTCAGTATCGGACATACCTACCAACAGGTTGTCGGCGATAGCCCCATCAGCCACGACTTTGACCCTGTACTTTATTGCCACGCTGCTTGGATTGGCAATGTCAATTCTCAACTTCACGCCGTCGCCGGGAAGAATGTTGTTGAGCGTTACAGTGCCGCCTTCAGCGCTTACGACAGCA
Source organism: uncultured Clostridia bacterium (assembly GCA_944368635.1). GTDB lineage: Bacteria > Bacillota > Clostridia > Christensenellales > Borkfalkiaceae > Coproplasma. Next base: position 17,110 of record CALVXA010000020.1, on the reverse strand, counting down.
TCCTGCGAAACGCCCGTAAGACCCTGGGTATATTCGCTTGCGCCAAGCTGCTTGGTATAGATGCTTGCGTCTGCAACCGAAGCATTTACCTGCACGTTACCGCTTGTGATTGCGACGTTTGCCGTCGTGTTGCTGGTGAACAACGCCATGGTGGCACCTGCGATAAGGCTGGTACACATCGCCACGGTCAATGCCGAACCCACAATGAGTTTCTTCTTCATTTATTATACTCCTTTCAGTTATGTCAGTATTGTTTAAATGCGCTTTATGTCGTCCGTCAGACAGTTTTCTGTACGGCGTACACCTGTACGTCAAATGAAACCGTGCCGCCCTGTGCCGCATTGTTGTCCGTCACCCCGTCATCCTCGGAGGTATCTTCATCCACAAAGGTAGCCCGTACGGTTATGGTCTGCGCCGCCGCTCCCGCAAGTATGCTGCCGAGGGCTATATCGCCCGGTTGCTCGCTGAGCATGAACGTCTTTACCGACGTTTCGCCCGAAATGACTTCTACCTGTATCTGCTGCGCAAGGCTTGCGCTTGCACCCGTCAGCGTTCCCTCCGTAAGCAGGCGTATGCCATAATCGAAAGCAACGTCGCCGCCGTTGGAAATGAGCAGAGTGACTTCGCTCCAGCTCTGCGGGACAGCCGCAAGGTCTTCGAACAGCATGAAATCTTGCGAATCTGTATTGCCGAGATTCACGTCCGTGCCGTCGGTGACAAGTGCAAACTCGCCCGAGTCGACAAGAGTGTACTTTTTATAATCGGTACGCGTAAGCCCTACCTTAAGCGACCCCGCGACGAGATGATTGTTTACGGTGACGCTTTCGGAGAACAGCGCGTATGACGCCGCTATGACAAGCGCCAGACAAAGGCACGATACCAGCAATGCCAGCAGCACCGTCTTAAATGTCTTACTCAATTTTTTTCTCCGTATCAGATATTTGCGCCGTATTTCACGGCGCATTATTCTCAGTTTGAATTACGTCTGTCTGCGACAATACAGCCGCGGACAGTTGTCTTACTATGTATTATTTGCTTTCGGCAGCCTGTTCGGCAAGCTCCCTTGCCTTTCTGCGCTTTTCGTTTCGCTTCTGACGCTTGTATTCGCGCTCCTCTTCAAACGCCCTGAAAGCTATGTCTATACTGTTTTTTGCAATTTCAAGCGCACCCTCGCTCTCTACGCGCAATACGGTAGGCGCATGCTTTATGCGCACCTTGTTGTCGCTTATAAAGTTCTTGAAATCAGAGTTGACAAGTATAAATTCACAGACGACTATGCCCTTTTTGATGAGCAGTCTGACCAGACGGGTATTGCCTATTTTATATTCCTCATACCTGTCGTTCTTTATCTTCTTTACATTGGGCTTCGTAAGCGCGTAGTTGACAATCTGAGTATAGTAATCTTTATACTCTTCCTCCAGCGCGCCATACTGCTGGTCCAACGTCTGTCTTTCGCCTGCGGAAAATACAACGGCATTCTCGTCGGCAACCACAACCTCGCGCGAGGGCTGTTCTTCGGCGTCTGCGACCGCGCTTTCCTCTGCTGCCGGAGCCGCCACAGGGAACACGGGTTGCTCTTCTTCCCGCGAAGCCGTCTGCGTCGCCGAAACGGGCTGTGCAACGGCAACGGTCTGCGTTCCCTTACCTTTGACCATATCGGCAATAATTACGCAGAGCGCAAAAACGCTTACCACGCCTGCCAATACCATGAACACGATGAGTGCAACGTACATACATTTACCCCCTGTAATTTCAGATTATCCTTTGTTTTTGTCCTTTGTTCTATTTATGACGGCGCGTCTTCGTCCCTGTCATTCAGGTTGTCAACCGCGACAGAGTTCTGACGATTTGCCTGCACGGCGGCACTTGTCTGGCGGATGCGCCTTGCCGAAGCCAGCGCGCCGACTGCTTTAACCGCTTCGAAAATTATAATCAGCACGCAGGGCACAATGACTATGAACACCAGCCCCCACGGACTTCTGAGCGCCGTTATCAGTAAGCCAAGCGTTCTGCTCACTCCCGTCACCTTGCCCAGAACATAGTTCGGGCTGTCATGAAGGGACGTGTCAATGACCTGTGTTGCGGCTTCCCCCTGCGGAACATTGTCACCCGCAAGGGTAATTATGTATCCGCCGTTTTCCGCAACGGCAATATCGACTATTCTGTGCGTTATTGTCTGTTGCGAGGCATACACATAGCGGAAAGTCAGGACGTCGCCGACATCTAAAGAGGAGTACCACTCCTCCGCCTCATTTTCGTCCTCGGGGACGGAAGATACGAACACGAGCGACCTTACGGGGATATCCTTGATTTTATATCCGCTGACGTCCGTGGCGTCGCTTTTCTCCATCGAAGATGAAGTTACGACAAACAGCTTATATCCGAAAACCTCCGCCGTTCCGTCACCGCTCCGCGCAGACGCCGCCGAAAAAAGAGCGAAAGCGCACAGGCAGAAAAAGAGAACGAACAGCAATGTAAGAAAGATATCCGCCGCGCGCTTCAAATGCGTCATGCGCCCTTTCGCACAAGGCTTTCCGCTCATTCAGCGCCCTTCTGACCCGCCGTTATTTCCACCTTGAAAGCCGCAGAAGCACCCTGAGCCTCGTTGCCGACTTCCGCAGGCATGGTGTATGTTATTTCAAGCACAGACTTGTCCTTCTCCGTCGCCGACAGCCCGAGATTTATGGCGTCCCCAGAAAGGTAAGCGTTGAGTTTGCCTGCGTTGAGCTGCTTGCCGTCAAGCGTGACGTTTACGTCGATGTAATCTGCAAGCGTGCAGTCGCCCGCAGGCGTAAAAACAAGGGAAACGTCGTACGTCTGTGAAATTTCACCCTTGAAACTTACCATATACGACACCGTCTTGCCGGGCACCATGCCGTCCAGACTGACGCCGAGTTTCTCATGAACGACGGTTCCGCTCAATGTTATTTCCTTGCTGAAACCGCCGTTACGGTTGAGCAGAACGGAGCCTATGGCAATGCCTGCCGCAATAAGCAATACAAATAAAATTATCAGTACGTATGAAAGCTTTTTGATCATCTGAATATTTTTCCGGATATTTATTTTACAGCCACGCCCTTCTTTACACAGAAAAGTCCCGGAACGCCGTCGGAACAAATCCGTGGCGCACAGGACTTACAAGCCTGACTTTACGTTTATATTATAACATTTTTTTATATTCCAGTCAATTGTGTTCTTTAAAAAAATGTAATAAATTGACAACAGGCATTTTAAATATTCGTTTAAGTTGTGCAGACGGACCGCGCGCGCAATCGCGCAGTTCAGACCGCAAAAAATTCGTATTTAATGTAGTGCGTATATTCTTTACCGCGAGATATGAGCGGCTTTACAAAATTCTGTCTGTTTATTGCGTCGGGGAAGAACTGCGGTTCCAGGCAGAACGCCGTAAGCGCATCGTAGGAGCCGCCCCTGCACTTCGTATTGTTCAGGAAATTGCCTGTATAGAGCTGCAATCCCGGCATATCCGTATATACGTCCATCTTTATGCCGTCTCCCATTGCGGTTGCCGCATATTCCCCGTCCAGTGCAAAGTTATGGTCATAGCCGCCGTGCGCAAGTTTAATCTGTTCGTCGCCGTCGTCGACATCCTGTCCTATCCTCTTGAAATTCCTGAAGTCGAACGGCGTGCCTGCCACATCCTTCACCTCTCCCGTGGGCAGACTATGTGCGTCTATCGGAGTATAGGAACGGGCATTGATCCGAAGAAGCGTATCGCTCACGGAAGCATTCGTCCCGCTCAGGTTAAAAAAGCTATGGTTCGTGGGCGCCCAGAACGTATCGCCCGTGCTATCTGCAAGGTATGTAATGCGAAGCGCATTGCCTTCGACGGCATACACGACGCGCATTATGAGATTTGCGGGCATGCCCTGGTCGCCGTCCTTGCTGAGAAGGGTGAACATGACTTCGCCCTCGCCGTTGTCCTCGCCATAAAACGCCCGCTTATCGAAGCCCTTAAAGCCGCCGTGCAACGTGTTTTCGCCATCGTTGCAGTCAAGCCTGTATTCCCTGCCGTTCAGAACGAACGAACCGCCCGATATGCGGTTTGCAACCCTGCCTATCGTCGCACCGAAATAGTTATTCGTGGAGACATATCCGTCCACGGAGTCGTACCCGAGAACAAGTTCCTTTCCGTCGAACCTGATACTCTGTATGGTTGCGCCGTAGTTTATTACAGTCACTTCAAGTCTTTCGCCTGTTATGGTGTAGGCACTTATCTGTCTTCCGCCGACAAGCCCGAATGATTTCTTTGTTACCATTTTACCACCCCGAAAGTTGCTGTATGCCCGACAGAAATCCCCGTACAGGGCATATATGTTTACGCATAAAATGATATCACATATACGGCAAAATGTAATACTGTCGGTTAAAAATTTTTACATTGTTCGCTTTTTATCATTTAACCGACAGAAAATGACACGTTTTTATACTGCGGACGAGACAAATTTTCAACGTTGACAGCCACCTGGACGTGTGGTATACTTGACATGATATAAAGAGAGGTAATTGAGATGATTTACGGCAAAATAAGCGGACTCGATAAGCAGGTTTCGCGCATTGTTTTCGGTTGTATGAACGGAAAGATGAACGTGGGTAAAAACTGTGACGAAGCGCTGGACGAAGCGCTTGCACAGGGCATAAATACCTTTGACACGGCAAGAATTTACGGCAGCAGCGAGAGAATGCTGGGTAACTGGCTTCAGAGACAGGACAGGGAAAAAGTCGTCGTGCTTACCAAGTGCGCCCACCCTTCTTTTTTTAAAAGTTTCAGGGTGACGCCCGAATGCATAGTTACCGACTTTTACAGGTCGCTTGACGAACTTAAGACAGATTATGCGGATATCCTTCTTCTGCATAAGGATAACCCCCGTACGGACATACCCGCCGTTATGGAGACGCTGCATTCGCTGTGCGAGAAGAAACTCGTGAAGGCCGTAGGCGTTTCCAACTGGGACTACGCGCGCATAGACGCAGCCAACGCATACGCAACGCAACATTCGCTTACCCCGCTGACTGTATCCTCCCCCCACTTCGGGCTTGCCGTACAGAACGGCGCACCGTGGAAGGGCTGTATTTCCGTAACCGCCGACAGTGAGGAACAGCAACGTTACAGGCAGAGCGGTATGCCGCTTTTTGCATTTTCCAGCCTTGCGAGGGGTCTTATGGGCGGTAAGTACCGCCATGACGACAAACGGCTTATAAGTTCGCTTGACGCGCCCGCAAAAAGGGGATTTCTGACCGACGACAACCTGAAACGCCTGGAACGCGCCGAAATACTTGCCGACAAGCTGGGTTGTACGGTGGCGCAGATTTCGCTTGCCTGGATGTTTACGCGGGGAATGAACGTGTTTGCCGTTCTGTCGCAGTCATCGCCCGAAAGGGTAAGACAGAACGCCGCGTCCGTAAACGTGCAGCTTACCCCCGCACAGTCAGACTGGCTCAATCTTGAAAGGGAAACCTGCGACTGATAATTTTAATTCAGTTCAAGGAGTAAACCTCATAAGGCACGGCCGTAGCACTGTCTCAGCCAATTTCAGATATTAAAAACGCGCCACTACGCGTGAATTTACACAGGTAGAATCGAAAAAGCCGCCCGCAGAATTTTCTGCGGGCGGCTTTTTTCGCGCATATTGCACACTTAATCTGTTTGCAAACTTAATCTGAATACCGCTGTATTTGCTTACTCGGCGCTTTCACCGTCTGCGACGGGCTCTGCGGGCTTTTTGCCGCTTCTGTCAACCTTTGGCTGAAGTTCCGGATGTTTCATTTTGCCCTGAAGCACATACTTGAACAGGAAAATGAACCCAATGCCCAGCACTACCATAACCAGAGACCAGAACTGCGAGGGCGTCAACCCTGCCACAAATTCGCCGCGATGGTCGTCGCGCAGGAACTCAATGAGGAATCTCCATACGCCGTACGAGATGAGGTATACGCTGAAGTTATGTTTGAAGTTGAACTTGTAATAGAGTATTATCATTATCACGGACAGCAGGACGAGAAAAATACACTCGAAAAGCTGCGTGGGAATGACCTTTGCCCCTACTGCGGGCATATAAAGTCCGTACCACGCGTCCGTCTCCGCGCCATAACAACACCCCGCAAAAGTGCAGCCGAGCCTGCCGAAGGCATGGGCTATGGTTATCGAGGGAGCAACGAATGGAATGGCATCGCTTAAAGATGCGTTCATGTGGTTTGAAAGCAGCTTACCCTTTGCCCTGGGCGCGATTACATAGATGTACAGGTTCCAGCAGATTAGGAAACTGCTTACACCGCCGATGAGTCCGCCCTGGAAAGTCATGGCAGAGCCGAGGTTATAGCCCTGCGAGGGGTCTTCGATGTAGTCGTAAAGCGCCTGAAAGACGGTCGCCATAAACACGCCGAAGCCCGTTGCACATATGCCGAAGAGCAACATTTTGTCTATTGCCTCGTCGTTGAAGTTTTTCCTGGTCATGGTGACGTACAGGAAGACGAAGCAGGATATAATACCAAGGGCCATACATATCCCGTAAGGATATATGCCGAGGTCGCCTATCTTGAAAAGAGGTCCTACTATCATAATAAATTCCTTATGCGGCGGCGCCTTTGCCGCAACACAGGCACATTATATCATTCCCCGTCTTTTCTGTCAACCGATAGAAGGTTATTGACGGCAGAGGCAAGCGCCTTGTAGGAGCTTTTGATTATATCGTCGTCTATGCCTGCACCCCAGAACGTTCTGCCGTCCGCTTCCACGCACACATAGGAAATTGCCTTGGAGCTGGAGCCGTCCGTAAGGGCGTGCTGTTCATAACCCGTGAGGTTGTAGTTTATGCCGAGGAAGAATTTTATGGCATTGGAAACGGCGTCAAGTCTGCCGTTGCCGTTAGCTTCCACCACATCGCGCCTGCCCTTCCTGTTGAACGTAACCGCCGCGTCTATGCCGTCAGTCTGACGGAAGTGACATTCGGGAATGTCGAAGAACGCGCGGGAGTTGATGTAGCTGTCTATGAACACCTCGTAAACTTCGGAAGGTTTAAGCTCCTTATGCGCCCTGTCCGACACCGCCTTTGCGCGGTAGCCCATGTCTTCCTTCATCCTGGGAGGCATCTCTATGCCGTAATTTGCAGAGAGAATGTAGCCAACGCCGCCCTTGCCTGATTGCGAGTTGATGCGTATGACGTCCGTTTCGTACTCCCTGCCGACGTCGACGGGGTCGATGGGTATATACGGTACGTTCCACACGGAGAGATTGTGCTTTTTGCGGTATGCCATACCCTTGGCGATGGCATCCTGATGAGAACCCGAAAAGGCTGCAAACACCAGCTCTCCCGCATAGGGCTGGCGAGGACTTACGGGCATGGAGGTGTACTCCGTGTAGAGGCGTGATATGCGCGGCATATCAGAGAAGTCCAGACAGGGGTCCACTCCCTGCGAATACATATTGCCTGCAAGCGTTACAATGTCGCAGTTGCCCGTGCGCTCGCCATTGCCGAACAGCGTACCCTCTATCCTGTCCGCACCTGCAAGCAAGCCGAACTCGGCGGCGGCAACGCCGGTGCCCCTGTCGTTATGGGGATGGAGCGAAAGCACGACGTTCTGCCTGTACTTCATGTTCTTTGCGATATATTCCACCTGCTGGGCATAGACGTGCGGCATTGCGTTTTCCACCGTGGCAGGCAGATTGATTATTGCCTTCCTGTCGGCCGTCGGCTGCCATACGTCCAGCACGGCGTTGATGACTTCCAGCGCGTATTCCGGCTCCGTTCCCGTGAAAGATTCGGGCGAGTACTCGAACCGATAGTTCGCGCCCGCTTCCTCGGTGAGCTGTTTAAGGAGTGCAGCACCGTCTGTGGCTATCTTCTTTATCTCCTCCCTGCTCTTGCCGAACACCTGTTCGCGCTGGGCGACGGAAGTGGAATTATATACGTGTACAACCACATTCTTTGCGCTTTCGAGCGCGCGGAAAGTCTTCTTTATTATGTTTTCCCTCGCCTGGGTCAGCACCTGTATCGTGACGTCGTCGGGTATGAGGTTTTCGTCAATCAGTTTACGGAGGAACTTATACTCCGTCTCGCTTGCGGCTGGAAAACCAACCTCTATTTCCTTGAACCCTATCTCCGTGAGCAACTTGAAAAAACTCACCTTTGTGTCGAGAGACATCGGCTCTATAAGGCTCTGGTTGCCGTCGCGAAGGTCGACGGAACACCACACGGGGGCGTGTTCCACCGCGTCTTTTTGCGCCCAGTCCATGCACTTTACGGGCGGAAGATAGTACTGTTTGCTGTACTTTTTGCTGTTTAACATAGTTCTCCTTCAGTCGTCTGTATAGTTCTATACAGAACAGGGCACGGCTATCTCTTAAAGAGACGCCGTGCCCTGCGTGGTACCACTCTTCTTTACGGGGAAGCCCCCGCCTTACGGCTGCATTTCACAGCCCGTCCCCTTTACGGCGGACTTCCCGTACGCACTTACTTGCATTTCGGCGCGTCTGCTCCGCGGCGAGTTCGCCCCGACCCTTTGTCCGCTTTTCACCTGCCAGCGGCTCTCTGTATGCCGGAATACGGGGTTACTGTTCCGTTTCAACGCATTATAGTTATTAAATTACAGATATAATAACATATCCTTTTCAAAAAATCAAGTCTTTACTCCAAGTTATCCTGCACAACGGGTTTCTTTTTGCGAAGACAGGGTATTGCGAGGAAAAAGCCCAGCGCCACGAACACGCTTACGCTCCAGCCGATTGCCCATGCCCAGCACACTCCCGAAAAGCCCATGCCGGCGTCTACGAGTATATAGACGAACACAACCCTCAGAATCAGGTCGGCGAATGTAGAAATCGTGAAGCCGAGGTTGCCGCCGCACCCCCTCACCGCGCCGTCGGAAACTATCTTGACGCACACAACGGGCAGGAATGCAGATACTATCTGAAGGAATAGTATGGAGCAGTCGATTGCCTCCTGCGTGGGGTTATCTATGAATACCATGGTAAGCGGCAGAGGTATTATCTCGCACAGCGCGACGAATATCAGGCTGGTTATCATCGCATAGACAAGCACGGCGAGATATCCCGTCTTTATTCTGCCGTATTCGCCCGCGGCTTTATTCTGCGAACAGAAGTTGGCAAGTCCGCTTGTCATGTTTCCCACGCCGACGTTGGCTATCTGTACCAGTTTGAATGCCGTGGTGAAACCAGCCGCCGCGTCCAGACTTATCTCGTTAATCTTCTTCTGTACGAACAGATTGCCGACAGACACGAAGGAGTTCTGCAGTATTATGGGTATGGAAGTCACTATCAGGTCGCGGCAGATGTATTTGTTGAACCTTGCAGCGCCCTCGCCGCCTACCGCGCGGAGTTTGCGCAGAAGCACCGCAACAGTAAGCACGCAAGCGCCCGCCTGGGATATGAAAGTCGCCCACGCCGCGCCCGCAACGTCCCAATGGAAGACGCACACGAAAAGCAGGTCAAGTCCCACGTTTACTACGGATGAAAATACGAGGAAAAGAAACGGCGATTTGCTGTCGCCCAGCGCCGAACTTATTCCGCAACCGACGTTGTACAAAAATACGAAGGGCATGGACCCGACGTATATAAACAGATAGGTCAGGCTGTTGTCCATTATGAAGCCGTCCGTCACGCTGAGTGCGTACATTGAAGGCCGCGCAAGCACAAAGCCGAAAAACATCACCGCCGCGCACAGTATGCCGAATGTAATCATGGCGGTGTTTATCGTCTCCCGCACTTTTTTGCTGTTCTTTGCGCCGAAATAGCGCGAAACGATTACAGAACAGCCGCCGTTACAGCCGAGCGCGAATGCGAGGAGAATGTTGACGATTATAGTCGCCTCACCCACAGCGGTAAGGGCATTCTGACCATCTGCGGCAAAATTGCCGACAATCAGAAGGTCTACGAGCGAGTATGCCTGCTGAACAAGCGCACTGCCCAAAAGGGGGAGTGAATACAGCAGCAACATCTTCCAGATGCTGCCCTTTGTCAAATCGAGTGTCTGTGACTTCATAAGCTTTTCCCATGCCCGTAAGGGCATTTAGCATTATAGCACTAAAACCGCCGATACAGTATCGACGGTTTCATTTTATCTTCAATGTTATTTTGTCACAGCATATTTGTGAAATACCCGCCCGCTACAGTCAGACGGCACAGATTTGAGAGTGTTCCCGAAGGTCTTTTTGTCTCTATTGCTTGACGTGTTCGGCATCCGCGCTGTGCGACAGTGAATACAGGTCGAATTCGTCGTCTATGTCGAAGTCGCTGTCGTCGTCGAAGGTCGCAAGTTTAGAGACGGAAACTTCGTAAGCCGTCATGGTCACGAAGCTGTCGTCCGCCTGCTTTTTCTGGTATTCCCTCGACTGTATTCTGCCGGAGAGCGCCACCTTGTCGCCCACCCTGAGGTTTGAAACGAAACGCGCGTTTCTGCCCCAGGCTATGGTGGGAATATAATCGCTCTTATTATACGAGCGATTGACAGCTATCAGAAGGTCGGCTATTTCGCGGTTAAAGGGTGTCGTGCGGTATACGGGCGGCTTACAGATATAGCCCGCAAGCACTATGGAATTGGGATTTTTCCCGGGGCGCTGGGTAAGCACTTCCCTTATGAATACCGTAAGCATCAGACGCGATTTACCGTTTTCCAGCTTATTATACGAGCGGAACTGCCCGAGCGCGCACAGCTCCTCCCCCACCTTCAGTCCGTCACCCATAAGCCTTTCGGATATGGTGACGGGCAGAACGTCCGTCTGCCCGGAAAGCCTTGGAACCTGTACGAAAAATTCATAGAACCCTTCGCCGAATACCTCGTGCGAGAAAACGGCTTCGGTCGCTATTCTTCCACAGATATATACCCTGTTGTTCTTTTCAGTCGTGTTTGACATATCTTCACCTCTTTTAAGTATTTCGTTCCCTGATTGGTTTTTTAAGGGTTGGGCACCTGCCTCCCCTCTGCGTTAATCGTGTAATTTTCGCGGTATATCAATTCACCGACGGGCACGAATGTATAGCCCCTGTTGATAAGCGTCTGCAAAATTATCGGCACGGCTTCCGCCGTATGTAACCCGTTGTTGTGCATGAGTATTATGGAGCCGTTTTTAACGCCGTTTATGACCCTTACGGCAATATCTTCCGCAGAGAGGTCCTTCCAGTCCAGCGAATCAACGTCCCACTGTATGCTGTAATACCCCTGCTTGGAAGCGGTGTCTATGAGCTCGTCGTCGTAGTCGCCGTACGGCGGACGAAAGAGCTGAACGCCCTTTCCAGTCACGTCGGTTATCGCCCGGGAGGACTGGGACAGCTCCTTCTTTATCTCCTCCGCGTTCTGTTTGGACATATAGGAGTGCGTGGAAGAATGAGTGCCTATTTCGTGTCCCGCGGCGTCGATTTTAGAGACGTATTCGGGATACTTTTCCGTCCAGAATTCTACCATGAACCAGGTTGCGCGCACATTGCTTGCCTTCAACGCGCCGAGGATGGCGTCTGTATGTTCCACACCCCAGGCGCAGTCGAAGGTGATGGAGACGAGTTTTTCCTCCCGCTCCACCGAGTATATGGGCAAAAGCCTGGGGGAGTTGCCGTACCAGACGGCATACGCCCCCGAAAAATAGGCGGACGCCCACAGCGCCGCTATTACAACAGCCGTGACAAAGCAGATTATTACGCTTTTGAATTTTACTATAACCGCCAAAATTCTCCCCCATTTTAGCAAACCGGGCATGGAGAAAAAGCTACCGTTTTGCAGTAATTTGTATATGTGTGCCGAAAACGACTTCATGCGGGGCACGTTATAGTCTATTTGCGTGCAACGCATTTAAGAACGCAAACTACGCATAAATGCGCATGCCTCCGCACAAAAAATATTCTCTGTATAAATTTGCAAAAGCACGCTCTTATTGTTGCGCTTTTTACAGAAAATGTACTATTATATGTATAGTTTATTACCTGCACGTGATAGTATGACGGCAAAGGAGAAATTATGCCCGCGACTTATGCGCATTATTCGTTCGGCAAAGAAATTGCCGCCCTTCTTGGCGGGGAACTGAAAAAATCTGTCGAAGCATACCCTGCGTTGTTCCTTGCGGGGCTGCAGGGACCTGACCTGCTTTTCTTTTACAGGCCGCTTTCGCATAACGCCGTCAACGGCACGGGATACGCCCTGCATGAGGAGAGCGGAAAGACGTTTTTCGACCATGCCGCACGGCTTACGGCAAACTCCCGCGGGGAAGAAAGGGCGAAACGCCTGGCATACGCTGCGGGACACATATGCCACTACTCCCTGGACGTCAGCTGTCACGGATATATCGAAAACAAGATACGCATAAGCGGCGTTTCGCACTACACGATAGAGAAGGAATTTGACAAGTACATGATGAGAAGGGACGGGCTTGACCCCTTTAAGGCGGACATTGCCTGCGGCGTGAAAAAAGACGCCGTGGCGGCAAAGACAATCACACCCTTTTTCAACGGCTTATCGGAGTCAGGCGCGACGATAGACGAAAAACAGATACTCGGGGCGTTGGGCGGGTTTGTCTTTTACAACCGCGCAATGCAGGGCAAGGGCGCGGCTTTGAGGTTTATGGTAACCGCGGCGCTCAGGCTTTCGGGCAAATACAAGTCCATGCGCGATATGCTTTACCTGCGCGAGGACGACAGACGGTGCGGGGACAGCAACCTCAGGCTTGAAAAACTTGCCAAGGCCGCAAAAGCACCCTGCCTTATGCGCGCCGACTGCTTTATGCGCATGGCGGAAGGCGGCGCGGCGCAGGACGGACTGTTTGACCCGACTTACGGCCCTTGCGACGGCTGGCAGACAATACCCGTACTCACCGAAGATGAGGAAGAAAAGTATGAAATTTAAACTTACCGCGAAGGAAAAGAAATGGGTATGGTACGACATAGGAAATTCTGCATTCACCCTGCTTGTCAGCACCATAATTCCCATATACTTCAACACCGTAGCCGAAAACGCGGGAATTTCGGAGGAAAACTACCTCGCCTATTGGGGCTATGCGACGAGCATTTCCACGCTTATCGTCGCCCTGCTGGGTCCCACGCTGGGCACGCTGTCAGACCTGAGCGGATTCAAAAAGAAGATATTTTCCGTAACCGTGCTTACAGGTGCGGCGGGCTGCATAATACTCAGTTTCATGAGTTCCTGGATATGGTTCATCGTGCTGTTCATAATCGCCAAGTCTGCGTATTCCGTCAGTCTGGTGGTATATGATTCCATGCTGGGCGACGTCACCACGCCCGAAAGGATGGACGAGGTTTCCTCCTACGGGTATGCGCTGGGGTACATAGGCAGCTGCCTTCCGTTCATACTTGCCCTTGTTCCCGTCCTGCTTGCAATGCAGGGAATGCTGGCGCAGAGCATAGCCATGCCCGTTGCATTTATCATAATAGCCGTATGGTGGGTTGGTTTTTCCCTACCCCTTTGGAAAGATTACAGACAGATTCACTGCATCGACAGCTGTTCAGAGCCGCTTAAGACGGGTGCAAAAAACCTTGGAAGAATATTCAGGGAACTGTGGCATGAAAAGAAGATACTGCTGTTTCTGCTTGCGTTCTTCTTCTACATAGACGGCGTGTACACCGTCATAGACATGGCGACGGCTTACGGCACTGCGCTGGGACTTGACACCACTCTGCTGCTTATAGCCCTGCTTGTAACGCAGATTGTCGCCTTCCCCGCCGCCATACTGCTTGTAAAGCTTTCCGCGCGCCTGCGCATAGAAGTGATTATAGGCATATGCATTGCGGCATACCTCGGCATATCCATATACGCGATATTCCTTGACCAACAGTACGAATTCTGGATTCTTGCGGTGTGCGTAGGTCTTTTCCAGGGCACGATACAGGCGCTCTCCCGCTCCTACTACGCAAAGATAATTCCCCCCGAAAAGTCGGGCGAGTACTTCGGAGTGTACGACATATTCGGCAAAGGAGCGGCATTCATGGGCACGACGATAGTTTCGCTGGTCACGCAGCTGACGGGCAGGATGAATTTCGGCGTAGGTTCGCTTGCCGTAATGTTTGCCATTGGCATTGTGCTGTACATTTTTGCCGTGCGCATGAAGAATAAGACGCTGACGGACAGGGCTGAAGAGAACGGCGGACAGACAGACGGCGGAACAGACTGCGCGGCGCAGAATACGCCGACGGGGAACGCAGGACAGAGCTGACGACAGAATACTGAATAACGAACACAAAGTAACCCTCCCGCCAAGCGGGAGGGTCTTCATTATTCAAAAATGCTGCGGGAAACAGACTGCCGTTCACAGATAAAACGCTTTACCCCTGCTGTCGCGACAATAAAACAGACGTCCGCGCGGAACGCTGACAGCGTTCCGCGCGGACGTCTTTTGTCTGTTTTTGGGCAATTAAGCTTTGCCGTATTCATTTATCTTATGAAGTTTGTGCGCGCCTTGGGTACTATGACAGGTTTTTCCAGCTCCGTTCCCTTTGCTTTATCCAGAAGTTTAAGCAGCCATGCCATATTTGCGCCGAGCGCCTTCATTACGGATACGCCCTCCTCGTCGCGAAGGGCCTCTTCGCCGTTGTTGCCGTAAATCATGTTCCAGTATGTGGAGGGAACCTGAATCATGCTGCTTATGCCTATGTACTTGTTGAGTACTTCGTACGATGCGGTTGTGCCCGCACGCCTTGCAGCGACGACTGCCGCGCCGGGCTTGAACTTCATGTACCTGCCGTAGGCGTAGAACAGCCTGTCGAGAAGCGCGATTACCGCGCCTGAAGGCGAGGCATAATGCACGGGAGCGCCGAAAATATATCCGTCCGCCTGCATGACCTTCTGACCTATGGCATTTACGGGGTCGTCGTCAAACACGCACTTGCCCGTCTTGTGGCAGCTGCCGCAACCCATGCAGGTATGCACCGCCGCCTTGCCGAGGCAGACTATCTCGCTCTCTATTCCGTAACCGCGAAGCTCCTCCGCGATGATGTTAAGCGCTGTATATGTAGTTCCCTTCTCGTGAACGGAACCGTTTATCATGAGAACTTTCATTTGTTTACTCCCTTTCAAAGCTTATACAGGAAACGGTGACAGTTTTCACATTCCACCACCTTCCCCGCAGCGACCATGTCCTTTTCGGCAATGGAGAGTTCCATGCCGCACTTGGGACACCTTTCAGCCTTTATTTCGCACAGAATGGGGAAAATTCTTTCCGCCCTCTTGACCTTGTACTTCTTAAGCACATTCTCATCTATGCCTTCGGCAATCTTCCTCAGTTCCTCGGCAATGCTGTCCGCAGCTTCCTGGCGGCTCTTCTTATACTCCTGGTACGCGCTCTTGAGTTCGGGATACTGCTTCTGCGCGGAGATTACTTTCTTCTTGAGCGAGAGGTACTCCTCCTGGGCGGACTTTGCCGCAGAAATAAGCCCCGCAAGGTCGCTTTTGAGCGACTTGAGGCTGTCCGTGAGCTGCTGTGCGCTGCGCTGATAGAAACTGATATCCGCGCCGCCTTCGACAAGCTCGCCTATGTGTTCATAGTCCTTGAGCGTCTCCGCAATCTCCTCGTACTTGGCCTTAAGCCTTTCGAAAAGAGAAGCCATCTCCTGCGATTTGCCCTCGAGCAAATCCAGCTTGTCTGACGCTTTTTTGAGGAAGCTCTGCGTCTGTATATACTTCTTCCTCTCCTCCGAATTGGAAAGCTCCTCCTCGAGGGCGAGCAGTTCGGAATCCTTTTTCTGATAGTTCAAAAGCTGTGTGATCTGTGACATTATATACTCCTCGCGTCAGGCAAGTCTGTCGTCGAAAAAGAACGATGAAGGCGTGCCTAACTGGTTTTTTATGTTTTCATATATGCGCCTGAACCCGTAAGCTTCAGCGCAGTAGTGCGTGAGCGATATTACCGCAATGCCCCGACTGACGAGGTCGGCAATGAGGTGATGTTTGAAGTCGGAGGAGACAAACGCATCCGCGCCGCCTGCCTGCGCAAAGGCTATTGCCATTTCGTCGCACCCGGCGCCGCAGAAAGAGGCTATGCGCCTTATTTCCCTGTCCTCCTGCCCGTAGATAATCACCCTGTCAGAGCAGAACGTGCTTCTGACCCTTTCGCCAAGGGCTTTGAGTTTTATGGGCGCGACGTCGTACACTCTGCCGTATGCGCCGCCCCCGACGACATCGAGCGCGGAAAAGTCGTTTCCGCCCAGACCGCGCATGAGATAGTAGTCTATGCCCTCGGGCGCGGCGTCAAAGTTCAGATGCATAGATATGACTGATATGCCGCACTTTATGCACTCGGCTATTGCCCTGTCTGTGCCGCAGCCCATGCCGTCTATGCGCTTTATTCCGCCGAATATTGCCGGATGGTGGGTTACAATCAGGTTACACCCCCCTTGCTTTGCACGCTTCACCGCCTCCTCGGACAAGTCAAGCGAAAACAGACAGCCGCTGACTTCGCCGCCCATCTTTACTATGAGCCCGCTGTTGTCGTACATTCCGTACTTTGCGCAAAGCTCGTCCGACACCTTTACGGGAGCGACGGTGCGTTCAAGCACGTCGAGAATATCACCTGCATTCATAAATTTTCAACGCATCCTCTAAAAGTTTTACCTGCCGCGAAAGCGATGCGCAGTCCGCGCCCTCTCCGCAACAGAGAAGATAACTCCTCTTCTTTGCCAACTCCTCGCGCGCATACTCGCCGAACAGTGGATTTTTAAGGCTGTCCCTGCCAAATTCCAGTTCCTCCGCCGAATAAGAGCAAGTTCCGCCTTGGCTCATACCCTTGATGACGAAGTAAAATTTGCCGTCCTCAATTATGTCATCCGCCGTTATTGCACAGCCTGCGTCGATTAAATAACGCCTGACATATGCACAGTTGCGCATGGGCTGAAGCACAAATTTGCGGGGTATGTACGCGCGGGAGAGTATGGACACTATCTCATCGCCGCCCATGCCCGCGATAATGACCTGTTCGGTTTGTCGGGGGATGCCTTCAAGCCCGTCGCAACAGACTGAAACGACCCTCCCCGTCTGAATATATGCATTAAGCAGTTTTTCCGCCTTTGACAGGCTCTTTGCGCTGACGTCGGAGATTATTGCACTTTTGCAAAGTCCCCTTTCAAGCGCATACTGCGTGCAAT
>CALVXA010000019.1 GCA_944368635.1 uncultured Clostridia bacterium | reverse complement strand
CGGCTATCCCTTTGCAACCAACTTCAACCCCGAAGTCAACCTTCGCGAAGTGTCGGCACCGGGAAGCTATTGGGAGAACGGCAAGTGGGTGGAAGTGCCCGCAATGAGCATAAAGAGGGAGTACGATTTCGACGAGGTAGGCAAAAAGGATATGTATCTTCTCCATCATGAGGAGATAGAGTCCATTGCCGCAAATATGCCCGAAGTCAGGCGCATACGTTTCTTCATGACTTTCGGACAGAGCTATCTTACCCATATGCGCTGTCTGGAGAACGTGGGTATGCTCTCCACTACGCCCGTAATGTTCGAAGGCAGGGAGATTGTGCCCATCAAGTTCCTCAAGGCGTTGCTCCCCGACCCCGCAAGCCTTGGCCCCCGTACGCACGGCAAGACGAATATAGGCTGTATATTCACGGGCAAGAAGGACGGCAAGCAAAAGAAGTATTACATCTACAACGTCTGCGACCATCAGGAATGTTATAAAGAGGTGGAAAGTCAGGCCATAAGCTACACGACGGGCGTCCCCGCAATGTGCGGCGCGCTCATGTTGCTTACGGGCAAGTGGACGCAGAAGGGCGTACACACGGTGGAGGAGTTCGACCCCGATCCCTTCCTCGACGCGCTGGATAAATACGGACTTCCCAGGTCGGAAAATCACGACCCCGTGACGGTGGAATAATGAAGGGACAGCCCCTGTCGTCGCCCGTCTTTGCCTCTTTGGGCGACAGCCCGAAGAGGCTTTTCGGCGACGTTAAGACCCCCTGTTATATAATCGACGAAGGCGCGGTAGAACGCAACGTGCGCCTGCTTTCGGAAGTTGCAAAGCGCACGGGCGCAAAGATATTGCTTGCGCAGAAGGCGTTTTCCAACTATGCGCTGTATCCGCTCATCTCGCGCTATCTTGACGGCACGGAGGCAAGCGGGCTGTTCGAAGCAAGGCTGGGCGCGGAGGAAATGCCCGGGAAGGAAGTACACGTATTCTGCGCGGCGTACCGCGACGACGAGTTTGCGGAGCTTTTAAAGTACGCCGACCACATCGTGTTCAATTCGCCGGCACAGCTCAGAAAGTTCGGACTGCGCGCAAAGTCTGCGGGCAAGAGCGTCGGACTGAGGATAAACCCGCGTTGTTCTACGCAGGCAGAACATGCAATATACGACCCCTGCGCAGACGGCAGCCGCCTCGGCACGACGCGCGAGGTTTGGGACAGGGAGATGACGGAAGACCTCATAGCCCTGCTCGACGGACTTCACTTTCACACGCTGTGCGAACAGAATTCGGATGACCTGAAGCGCACATACGCCGCTTTTGAAAGTCAGTTTGCCGACGTTCTGCCCCGCATGGCATGGTTGAATATGGGCGGCGGTCACCATATAACGCGGCATGACTACGACATTGCAAGACTTGAAAGGGTTGTCTGCGGCGCGGCGGAAAAGTGGGGCGTTCAGGTGTATCTCGAGCCGGGAGAGGCTGTCGCTCTCAATGCCGGCTATGTCGCAGCGCGTGTGCTGGACGTGGTGGAAAATGCGGGCATTAAGACGGCAATACTCGACGTGAGCGCCGCCTGTCATATGCCCGACGTAATAGAAATGCCCTACACCCCGCCCCTTCTCGACGAGGGCGGAGGGGGAACTGTAAGCTGCAGGCTTGCGGGGCCCACCTGTCTTGCCGGCGACGTGATAGGCGACTACGAGCTTTCCGTGCTTCCGGCTGTCGGGGACCTGCTGCTCTTCGGCGACATGGCAATATACACCACCTGCAAGAACAATACGTTCAACGGAATGCCTCTTCCCGATATTCTGCTCAGGGGCAAAGACGGCACGCTTAAGTCCATTGCCACATTCGGCTACCGCGACTTCAAGTCAAGGCTGGGCAACTGAGCGGCATAAGGACGGTACGTACATGAAAAAGTGCATTGCCTGCGTATGTGCGGCGGCGACACTGTTTGCCTGCGGCTGGATTCTGGGTTGCGGCGGTGAAAATCTTTCAATGGATGGGCATGACTGGCAGTTTACTGTCCTCCTTTCGGACGAAGACGGGAGCGCCATATGCTGTTCCGAGGAAGTATCCGCCAAGTACAGCGGCGCGCGGGTTGCAAAAATTTCCTGCTCGGCGGGGGAGGGCAAACTCACGCTGACGTATGAAGACAGCGGTGAAACGCTCGAATTTGTCTGTACGCAGACAAGCGCTTCACGGCAGTCTGTAATTTATGCTCTCGAAGGGGATGCGGAGGGCATTGCCTCGGTGAGCATGACCTCATATGCGGACGGCGTAAGCGAATACACTCTCGTTGTCAGTGCAGAGGGTCGTTCCGCATGGTTTACAGATAAGTCATGACGGTCAGGAAATCGACAGTACGACTGCGTTGCAGACAAAAGCCTGTCGTCTGACAGGGGCAGAAGGAGTTTGCATTATTGGCAATTCAGGTTGTTGAATTTAAAACACAGAACTGTTAATTCAGTTTTTGAACGTAAATGCAGCAACGGGACATAAATAACAGAATATAAAATTGAGTGCGGGGCGCGAAAAAATTTTTTCGCGCCCCGCACTCATCGTTTGTCTGTATATTGTAAAGGATAAAAAATGCAGGGAAGTCTGCGCACCGGTGACTTGAATTATGCGCCCGTTGCCGTGCGCGCATTCCACCTGTCAATTGTCCTTTGCCCTTTTTCTCACGTCGGCGAGCGGGTTTCTGATGTGAATAGTCACTTTCGTGCCCACATTTTTTTTGCTTTCAATCTCTATTTCCGCATTTATAAGCAGTCTGAACCTCTCCCTGGAGTTGCGTATACCGAAGGAATTTTCCTTTATGTCGCTTTCGTCGAAGCCTACGCCGTTGTCCGTAATCTGAAGTATCACTTCATCGCCGTTTTCACAGGTGGAAATTTCAATATATCCGTCAGGCTTGTCGTTCACTTTGCTGTATTTTATTGCGTTTTCCACAAACGGCTGCAGCGACAGAACGGGCACGAAAAAGTCTGTAAAGTCTATATTGAAAATTATGTTGAATTTTTTGTCATAGCGGGCGTTCTCCAGCTCCGTGTAATTCTGAATGTTGTCCAGCTCTCTTTCAAAAGGAATAAGGTCGGTGTCCGCCGCCTCCACGTTGGAGCGGAGATGCCTTGAAAACAGGTTCATGGCGTGGTCGCCCTCCGTCACGTCCTTGTGGTAAAGCGACTTTATGGTCGTAAGCGAATTGAACACGAAGTGCGGCTTGATCTGTTCGCGCAGTATTTCAGATTTCAGGGTATTGAGCTGAAGCCTGTACTCGCTTGCCTTGAGCGCGGCCCTTGCCGTCCTTATAATAAAGTAAAAATAGATTGTAAGGAAGGTAAGAATTATGAAGAACATATACACGAGGGTATAACCCTGCGTGCTTACGGATATAAGGTCGCACTTGTCAAGCACGTACACGTTCTGCGCGCCGTATGCCGCGCACACAATAAGCGTGGTGGCGTAATATGTGAAGTCGTCCCTGCCGTCGCGGCAGATTTTAAAGCTTATCAGAATAAGCACGGCGACAGAACTGACGCCGAACAGGAAGAATGGTATGTACTGCAGACTGTAATACTGCAACATGGAATAGAGAAGCGCGCATACCGTGACTACGAACAGGGAGAGTATGTGTCCCCATACCGGCAATTTAAGATTATACAGATAGTTGAAAAAATGCACGGTCGACAGTACGAACGCCATGAAGAATATAAGGCTGAAAATGTCCGCCGCTTCCTTGTGAAAGTTCAGACCGATGGAACCGAATGTGTTTATGACGTCCGTCGAACACAGGTAGTAAAAGAAGAGCGTTGCGGCAATTATGACAGTGTGTACCGTCGATCCCGCAAGTTTCATGCAGGCGACTATCTCAATCACGACAATAAGAAGTAAAAATACGAGCGCAACCATACTGAGGAGATTGACAACCGAAATGAACAGCGGGGTTACCTCGTTGTTCAGAATGTCGCATATCAGGGCTATCACTGTTCCTGCCGCCAACAAAAAAAATTTCAATGCGGGCAGGACTATTCTCTTCAGTTTCATGTCCGCATTATAGCAGATTTTATGTCTTTCCGTCAATACTTTGAAAGGCTGTGCCGCACCCGTCTGCCGCCTGTTCATATAGGTAAAAAATATTTTACGAAGTGTTTAAATGGCAATAAAATGATTTATAAATCTATCGTAAGCAAAATTGTGGCGCCGCGCCGATGCGGCGCACACAAGAGTTAAGGAGGTTTACAACTATGGACAGTAACCGCTTTACAAAAAACAGTATACAGGCCATAACCCGCGCGGAAAGCGTCGCGCAGGAATACGGCAACAGTCAGATAGAGTGCGTACACCTTGCCTCTGCCCTGCTGGACGAGGACGGGCTCATATATCGCATACTTAACAGGGCGCAGGTAGATGCCGCAGGACTTGCGGCGGCATGCAAGGATGAAATTCAATCCCTTCCCAAGGTATACGGAACGGGTGCCGGCAACGTCTACATCTCGGGCGAGCTAAACAAAGTGTTCTCCGCTGCCGAAAAGCTGGCAACGGCCATGCACGACGACTACATCTCCGTCGAGCATCTGTTCTTATGCCTGATGGACAGCGACGACAGACGCATTAAGTCGCTGTTCAGCCGTTTCAATGTGGACAAGAACGCCTTTTTGACGCAGCTTAAGAAGGTAAGGGGCAACACTTCCGTAAAGACGGATAACCCCGAAGACACTTACGAAGCGCTTGAAAAGTACGGCACGGACCTGACTGCGGCGGCAAAAAAGCACAAACTCGAACCCGTCATAGGCAGGGACGAGGAGATAAGGAACGTCATACGAATACTTTCCAGAAAGACAAAGAATAACCCCGTGCTTATAGGCGAACCGGGCGTCGGCAAGACGGCGATTGCCGAAGGTCTTGCACAGCGTATAGTCAAGGGCGATGTGCCCGAAGGACTGAAGAACAAGACGTTGTTCTCGCTGGACATGGGCGCGCTTATCGCGGGCGCAAAGTACAGGGGCGAATTTGAAGAAAGGCTTAAGGCCGTGCTGGAGGAAGTGCGCAAGTCGGAAGGCGGCATATTGCTGTTCATTGATGAACTGCACACGGTAGTCGGCGCGGGCAAGAGCGACGGCGCGATGGACGCGGGCAACCTGCTAAAGCCCATGCTGGCGCGCGGCGAGCTGCACTGCATAGGCGCGACAACGCTGGACGAGTACAGAAAATACATCGAAAAGGATGCGGCGCTTGCAAGGCGTTTCCAGCCCGTCATGGTGGACGAACCCACAGTGGAGGACACCATATCCATACTCCGCGGACTGAAGGAAAGGTTCGAAATCTTCCACGGCGTGCGCATACACGACAACGCGCTCGTCGCTGCGGCAACGCTTTCAAACAGATATATAACGGACAGATTCCTTCCCGATAAGGCGATTGACCTCGTGGACGAGGCGGCGGCAATGCTCAGGACGGAGATAGACTCCATGCCTTCCGACCTCGACGCTCTCAACAGAAAGATAGTACAGTTGGAGATAGAGGAAAAGGCGCTTGCCAAGGAAAAGGATAACCTCTCGGAGGCGCGTCTGGAATCGCTGAGGAAGGAACTTGCCGAGCATAAGGAACGCTTTACGGAACTCAAGACAAAGTGGGACGACGAAAAGCGCAGCATTGACGAGGAAAAGCAGGTAAAGGCAAAGATAGATGAATTGCGCGGCGAAATAGATTCCGCAACGTCAAACGGCGACCTGGAGAAGGCCGCAAGACTTCGCTATGGCGAGCTGCCCAAGCTGGAAGCACAGCTCAAGTCGCTCAAGGAACGCGCAGGCGGCGATATGCTGCAGGACGAAGTGACCGAAGAGCAGATAAACAAGATAGTTTCCCGCTGGACGGGCATACCCGTCGCCCGCCTGAAGGAGGGCGAAAGGGAGAAGATACTTCACCTCGGCGACCAGCTCCACAGAAGGGTAATAGGTCAGGACGAGGCGGTCACAAAGGTATCGGAGGCAATTTTAAGGGCGAGGGCAGGCATATCCGACCCCGCGCGCCCCATAGGCAGCTTCCTGTTCCTCGGTCCCACGGGCGTGGGCAAGACCGAACTTGCCAAGTCGCTTGCCGAAAATCTGTTCGACGATGAGAAGAATATCGTCAGGATAGATATGTCGGAGTACATGGAAAAGTTCTCCGTATCGCGTCTGGTAGGCGCGCCTCCCGGATATGTCGGCTATGAGGAGGGCGGTACGCTTACGGAGGCTGTAAGAAGGAAGCCCTACTCCATAGTGCTGTTCGACGAAATCGAAAAAGCGCACCCCGACGTATTCAATATTCTGTTGCAGATTCTCGACGACGGCAGGATAACCGATTCCCAGGGCAGGACGGTGGACTTCAAGAACACCATCATAATTCTGACGTCCAACATCGGTTCTTCCGACATAATAGAGGGCATCGAAAACGGCGAACTCACCGCAGCCGCAAGGGAGAAGGTAACTGCATTGCTCAAGCAGTACTTCCGTCCCGAATTCCTGAACAGGCTGGACGAGATAATCATGTTCAAGCCGCTCACCGCCGAAAACGTGGTGGGAATCGTGGATATACTGCTTCAGAGGCTTTCCGCAAGGCTTCAGGCGCAGAACCTTAAGCTTGAAGTTACCGACAAGGCAAAGAAGTATATCGCTGAAAACGGCAGCGACAACGTATACGGTGCAAGACCTTTAAAGAGGTATCTGCAGTCGCACGTGGAAACGCCCATAGCCAAGTTCATTATAGAGAGCAACCCCAAGGCGGAAACGACGGTCACCGTCGACGTGAACGACGAAGGACTGTATATCCGCTCCTGACAGATAAAAAAATTCTGCCGCCATGCATTATGGCGGCAGAATTTTTGTCTTGCTGTGCCCATAAAGATTGAAATTGAGCGTGCTATGCTGTATAATGGAGTACAATCAGTTTGGGGGTAATGTCTGTGGCATCTAATTTTTATGCTTTTCTGGACAGAATGAAATACATAAAGCGCTGGTCGCTCATGCGGTCCGTCAGGGAAGAGAACATAATGGAACATTCCCAACAGGTTGCCATGTTCGCCCATGCGCTTGCCGTAATAGGCAACAAGGTGTTCGGCGGCAATGTCGACGTCGGCAAATGCGTACTGTATGCCGTATACCACGAATCGAGCGAGGTGATGACGGGCGACCTTCCCACGCCTATAAAGTATTTCAACAGCTCCATAAACGGCGCGTACAAGAACCTTGAAGAGAAGGCGTGCTACAACCTTCTGAAAATGCTTCCGCAGGAGCTGGAGGACGAATACGCCCAATGTCTCAGACCGGACACGGACAGCAGGGAATACAAGCTTGCCAAGGCGGCAGACAGGCTTTCTGCCTACATCAAGTGCCTGGAGGAACTGAAGTGCGGCAACAGCGAGTTTGAAAAGGCGAAAAAGAGCATCGAACAGGACCTTCATTCCCGCAATATGGCGGAAGTGGAGTATTTCTTTGAAAACTTTGTGCCCGGGTTTATGCTCACGCTGGACGAACTGGACGGAGGCATTTAAAAACATCCGTACCGTTACGCCGTGGCAGTGCTGTGCATTATTTTCGACCGATTGCGAGATGTAAGTTATCCTTATACGGACGTTTCTGCCTGTGACGGCGGGTGCGGATATTTCGCGGTAAGGGGCGCGGCAGGTGGAGCCATGGGCAGTGCCATGGCGGATAAGCCTGCGATATTATAAATTATGGACGGAAATATTACGCCCCCGCGCAGTTTTTCTGCGCGGGGGCGTGTTGCGTGATTAAGTCGGATTGTTGCGTGATTAAGGCAGTTTTAAGTATAGGATAAGCGGCTGGGAATAACTTTCCAGCCGCTGTGTTTTTAATTTTATATGCGCGTCGTCGTGCCGTCGCAATTCGGACAACGGCTTTACGCACGCCTGTTTTGCGCCTTAATTCAGGTCCGTTCAGCCCTTTGCCGCGGCAGTTGCACCGCCTTCTGCGGGTGCCTGCACGCTTTCTTCGGCAACCTGCGCTTCTGCATGACTGCCTTCTCCGTCCGTCACGCTTTCGCCGCCTTCGGGACCGTTGGGCTTATGTTCCCTGTACAATACTTTGAGAAGTATGGGCGTGAGTATGGAGGAGAAGAGGATAAGAAGCACGGTCATAATCGTGAATTCCATGGGCAGAGCGTTCTGACCGAGCTCCGCGCTGGTAGCGGTGGCGGTGACTATAAGTGCGACTTCGCCCCTCGCCATCATGCCTACGCCTGCGATTGCGCTCTCCTTCATGTTATACTTGAATGCCTTTGCGACCGAGCCGCAGCCGATTACCTTGCCGATAAGACCCATTACGACAGCAAGGAATGCCCAAAGGATTATCTTGCCGTCAAGCCCTGCAAAGGAAATCTGGCTTATGCCGATATTTGCGAAGAATACGGGCGCAAACATGGTGTATGTATTGACGTCGACCTTCTTGTCGGTATAAATGCTCGACCTGTGCGCTGTGGAAAGAATTATGCCTGCAAGGAATGCGCCGGTTATGTCTGCTACGCCGAAAATTTCTTCCGCAAGCCATGCGTAGAAGAAGCAGATAACGATGGAGAATACAGGAAGCCTGTGGGTGTTGGGCCACCTTCTCTCCATCCAGCGGAAGGTCTTGGAAACGAGGAAGCCAAGTCCAATGGCAACTACGAAGAAGGCGATTATCATTATAACCGTGCCGTAAGGGGTTGCCTTGAAAGTTTCGAATGCGTTTGCATCGGCGGAAGCCGTGCCGCTCTTTGCAATGCCGCTTACAATGGACAGAACTATAATGCCTATTACGTCGTCGATGATTGCGGCGGAAACTATCGTCGTGCCCAGCTTTGTGGAGATTTTGCCAAGTTCCTTAAGAACGGAAACGGTTATCGCAACGGAGGTGGCGGTAAGAATCGCGCCGACGAATATGCAGCGGTATATGTTCTGGGGGCCGAGTCCTATGTCGCCGAACGGCAGACATATAAGTATGCCGAGTATCATAGGTACTGCAACGCCCGCACACGCGACAAGCGTTGCGGCAAGACCCGTCTTGCGCAATTCCTGAAGGTTCGTCTCCAATCCGGTGGAGAACATCAGGAAGAGTACGCCTATCTTGGAGAAAATTTCAAGGCCGTCCACACCCATGGAGAACGTCTCTCCTCCGCTCGTTCCGTCGAGGAGGAAGAGGGGGGTATAGTTGGGGCTTTCTGCGCCGATAAGGCAGAAGCCGAAGAAATCGCCGAAAATGGCGGGGCCCACAAGAATGCCTGCAACTATGTAGCCGAGAACCTGTGGAAGTCCGAAATGCCTGAAAAGGAGGCCGAAGAACTTCGTAAAGAACAGGATGACGGCAAGCACGATTGCAAAGCTCAGTCCGCTGTCAATCACAAAAGGTATCATAAATTACACTCCGTAAATTTTATCTCCGGTTAAGCTGACGCACGCGTCGACCATATTATAGCAGATGTGCCCGAAAAATGTAAACAATTATTATACCTATATATATAATTTATTATAATTTAAACAGAGGTCTGGTATAAACAGAATGAATAAAATAACCGGAATTTTTTTTGTAAAAGGTATTGACAAACGGTATTTTTATGCTATACTTAAAGTACAAAAAGAAAATAACTTACAAGAAATGTTGGCGCGCAACATAAATACAGGAGTAAGCTATTATGAAGTACAAGTAGCGGCGAGAGCCGGTCAAGGTTCATTCATAAACTTCTAACGAAGTAAAAAAATCACATTTGTTTCCAAGTAGCTCATGAGCGGATAGCTTATAGCGACCGCCCGTTTCACATATACCCAATGGGAGTCTTGCAAAAGGAGGGCTTAAGAAAATGATTAAGCTGTTTTGCAGAGTCAACGAAGGTAAAGTGAGGTAAACTCCGATGTACGAATCATCAGGTGAAATCTGATTTCCAAAGACGGTAAGGTTAAACAGAGAGGTTCTGTTAAGGTTATAAGCCAAAGTGATATTCCGTAGGAAGGCGATTTCCGAAAATAAAACTTAATATCATCTATAATGCCCTGCATAGCAATATGCAGGGTTTACTTTTTATGTCGGCTGCCACATACCTTTGGCTTAAACTTCTGGTAAATATGTTTCCGGTTTAGTTTAATCTTCGGGTAAGTCTGGTCTCTGTTTGGCTTAAACTTCGGCATATATGTCACCGATTGGCTTAAACTTTGGAGTTCCTGCCTCCACGCGCATCGGTATTGTCCGTTAGTTGCCGCATAAGCGGCTTTTTTCTCCGTAGAAGGCGCCGTATCTGCGTCCCTCTTGAACGTGCAAAACCAATATACGCAATGTCCGATGAGGTCTGTCTGTAAGATATCTGGCGTAAAATCCGGGAAAATGTCATCTTAAGGGAATTGTCTGCATATTTTAAACGCGGGGAAATCTTAAGGGTGCAGGGTGGGTGCAGCTCAATTCATATATATTTCGGCGGCACTATTTTCTGCATTAAGCAAAGACAGCTTGAGCGTTTTGCTATAATAAGCGCATTTTTTGTTTTTAATAACCAATAGTTTGTTTTTTGGCACAATTTCAGCGCGTGAATATTGACATAATATAAAAATTGTAGTATAATTAAGGCATATCCAAAGGGAGGTATATGATATGAAAAAGAAAACACTACTGGCGGCAGTTGCGCTTACGCTTGCCGCAGGCTTTGCATTCGGCATGGCTGGCTGCTCCGGCGGCGGTACAAGCAATGCAAAGAAGATAAAATCCGAAGAAGTCACTGAAGACCAGTGGAACGCATTTTTCGGCTTGGACCAGGACTCTTCGGAAGACGATGGCAAGCTGGAGGATTGCAGGATAGTTCTTAACACGTATTCCCGCATGCAGTCCTATTCAGACGGAATTCTGACTGACGGAAAGAACTATTCGGAAACTGAAATAGTCATTGACGGCGACAAGGACTATGTACGCACTTCATCGCGTTCGGAAGGCAAACGGGGTGACATCTCCGTCAATGATGAGGAACCCGAAACCGTAATCTACAGCGAAAAGACGGAAAAGGACGGTGTGCCTGTCTATTATTCGTACACGCAGAACGCCGCATCAGAGTGGGAGAAGGATGCCGCTTTGTCCAGTGAAGGCTATTCTCAGTATTCCGAACTGATTACTTCACTCTTTGGTTATCAGTTAAAGACAACCAGTTATGAAGACTATGTATTCAGTTCTGACAGGGGCGGTTATGTGCTTAAGACCGACCTCAAAGGTGACCAGCCCGTGCTTAAATTCAAGGATGGCAAGCTCGTCGGCGTGTGGTGGGAGACCGAATCTTATTCGAACGGCAAGACTGAAACTACGTATGATCTCGTGATTACATACGAAGATCAGACGGTCAATCTTCCCACGGAATTTACTGACAACACAGTAGAAGAAGCGGAGTAAATACCTTAAACGATGTAAAGATATGCGCCTGCATTGCGTATATGCCTTGCAGGCGGCACATTTCGCCGCAGGAACAGCATGCGGAGACGTATAAGTTGTCCGCAGAGATTGTTTATGTCATGTATATGTCGGCATTTATGATGGTTTGACATCGCATATTGACATATTGCGGCATGAAATATTATAATTATAACAAAATAAAGAGAGGACAAAAAATATGAAAGGAAAGAAGATGATTCTTGCGACCGTTGCGCTTACGCTTGCCGCAGGCTTCGCGTTCGGCATGGCAGGTTGCTCCGGCGGGGCTACAAGCAATGCAAAGAAGATAAAGTCGGAAGAGGTGACGGAGGAGCAGTGGAACGCAATCTTCGGCCTGGACCAGACGGATTCGGAGGACGACGGCACGCTGGAAGATTGCAAAATGGAAGCAACCGTAACCTATGACAGCCAGACATATCAGAACGGCGTACTTCTCGATGTCACCAATGTTATCGAATGGGAAATTATCATTGACGGCGGCAAGGACTATGTAAAATCCAAGTCATGGCAAAAGGGAAAGTATGGCGAAATAACCATCGATGACGAGAATCCTGAAACTATAGTTTACAGCGAAAAGTCGGAAAAGAACGGTGTGCCTGTATATTATCAGTATACACAGAATGCTGCCTTCGGGTGGGAAAAAGATGTCGCTTTAGGTATGGCCGGACAGACTGCGTATGAAACATTTTTTGATATTCTCTCTGTAGCGCTGCAGTATGATATGTACGTTTACAGCGAGGACGCCAACGGCTATGTGGTCAAGCAGGACCTCAAGGGTCAAGGACCTGTATTTAAGTTCAAAGACGGTAAGCTTGTCGGAATTTATATGCAAATGGAAAATTTTGAGGACGGGCATGAAGTCGTTACTTGCGATCTTGTGATTACATACGGCGACCAGACGGTCAATCTTCCCACAGAATTTACCGACAACACAACAGAAGCAGAAGAAATCTGAGCTTGTACGAAGATTCAATTCGGAAAATTTAAAGAAACCTGTCTGTACCGCGCAACGTGGTGCAGACAGGTTTTTCACGCGCAGACAATGATGGGCGCAAATCGCTAATTGGCAGTCGCATTGCAGGCTTATGCCTGTGTGCGGACTGCACAGCCAGAGACTGATATTTTTTAACGTCCGACAAGGCGTGCCGCTCATATTGACATAATGTGTTGCTTGGTGTTATAATTATTTCGATTATTACGATAGTCGTAACGAAAAAAGGAGAAATGAAAATGAGTACCCCCAAGACATTTTTGGCAGCAGTCGCACTTGTGCTTGCAACAAGTTTATCGTTCGGCGTTGCTGGTTGCTCCGGCAGCGGAACGACCAGCGCTGAAAAGATGGAGTCGCAAGTAGTAAGCGAAAAGACGTGGAATAAATTTTTCAGCTCCTGGTCTTATGAATATGACGGAGAAAATATTGAAGGAGTCACAATAGACGCCACCATTACGGATGAACACAGGTATTACGAAGACGGCGTGCTTGTCGATATGACAAGTGTCGAAGAGTATGAAGTCGTAATTGCCGGCGACAAGGACTATGTCGTTTCGGGAATATCCCGTGAGGGAAGAAGAGGAAGCGTTTTTATTGACGATTCGGACCCGCTTACCCTTATTTATAGCGAAACTGTAACTGCGGGAAACGTCCCCGTATGCTATGAATATACACAGAATGCCGCATACAAGTGGGAAAAGAATGTCGCCGAACAGAGTCTTGCCCGCGAAAAATATACGGAATACATGTCGATTATAACTGAAACAGATTACGATATGTACACATACGACGAGGATGTTCACGGATATATCCTCAAGGACGACATGAAGGGCGAAGGCCCCGTGATTAAGTTCAGCAATGGCGAACTTGCAGGCATATACTTGCAGACCAAGGACTATGAAAACGGCTCGCAGATTATAACGTACGACATTGTTGTTTCGTATGGCGAGCGGGAAGTAAATCTCCCTGCCGAGTTCACGGACAACACTCCGCAAGCAGAATAAAGTTCACTCTGTGCAAAAATTACACACCGTATCTGAATACAAAAAGATGCCTGCAATGCGTAAATGCATTGCAGGCATCTTTTTGTCCCGAAAACCTATGCACGGTATGACGTTTTGCGCCGTCAGTCGTCTTTGGCGTCCGTCTTGTCCTTGTTTTCGTCGTCAGTGTTTACTATAATTTTAACAGGCGTTTCACCAGAGCTTCCGTCTATCGCAACGCTGCAGTTTGCAACGGGTTCGGGTTCCGGCAGCTTTTTAAGGTGGACGTCAAGCTGTTCGAAGGGAATTTCTATGCCGTTTTCGTCCATTGCGGAGGAGATTCGCGTAAGCAATGCAAAGTAAACCGTCCAGTAGTCGGAGTTGTTGCACCATACCCTTGTTGTGAAGTCTATGGAGCTGTTGCCCATATTGCTCAGTTCAACGAAAGGCGCGGGGTCTGTATAAACCAGTTCGTTTTCCGCGCAGACGGCTTTAAGCACGTCTTTAACCCTTGCAATGTCGCTTCCGTACGCTACGGAAGTGATAATTTCTACCCTGCGTGAATCTTTTGCGGAAGCGTTGACTATCACATTGTTTGCAAGCTGCCCGTTGGGGATCACCACCGCCTTGTTGTCGGGCGTCACTATGTGCGTGTAGAACAGTTTGATGTCCTCTACCGTGCCCGATTCCCCGTTGGACGTAATGTAATCGCCTATTTTGAACGGCCGCATGACGATTATAATCACGCCGCCCGCAAAGTTTGAAAGCGTGCCCTGTACGGCAAGGGAAATGCCGACGCCTATGGAGGCGATTACGGCGGAAATGGACGCCGTTTCAATGCCTATATAGCCCACTATGCAGGCAAGCACGACTATCTTAAGCAATACTCTGAGCGTTTGCGAGCCCACCCTCGCAAGCGTCTCGTCCATATGCTTTTCGTGAATACGTCTGTAAATTCGCTTTGTCACCGCGTTTATTATCTTGAACGAGATGATGAGTATTATTATGCTTATTACAAGCCGTATGCCTGTGGTGGTCATCCACTGCACTACAGCATTCAGTATGCTGCCCCAGTCAAGCGTGGGCGTCCCTTCGGCCGCTTCCGCAAGCAAATTAAGTTGCATTTTAAGTGTTTCCTTTAATATGGTTTTTCATTTATTATACCCGTATTGCGCGCAATTTGCAATATCGTTTGCAAAAAAAGCGCCGCACTTTTCGTGCGGCGCCAAATTATGTGCGTGTTTGTCAGCGTGAAAGCATCCAGTCGGTAACCTTATCGCGTGCAATCGGCGTAATGTCTTCATGCGTGTAACGCGACTTGTCGCCGCCGTTGGTATATACAAAATACTTTCCGTCGTTTGTGATATAAAGCGTCTCCTCGTATCCGCAGGGGTCGCCGGGTGCGCCGCAGGTGAATTTTTTGTCCATCGTAGCGCCGTTTGTGTCGTATGTAACTCCGTTTATAGTTTTTTTCATTTTGCTTTCCCCGATATCTCGTACAGTACATTTATTTTATCACTCGCGCGGAAGACTGTCAATTTATCGCAAAAAATAATAAAGCGCGCGGCAAATTGAAAGAATACACACCTTTTAGTTAAAATATAACCACACTTTGTGCATATTTATACAAAATGTCCATCGTCAGGCGTTTGGTTGCATAAGCAAATCTGTCAAGTAAAAATGCTTGACAAAGTTTATGCGCAAGCGGTATAATCTTGTAGTCGGAAGCAAAGGAGGGGCGGACTGTATGGATAAACTGAAGTTCATGCGCCTTTGGGACCTGTACGGCGGTCTGCTTACCGCCACGCAGAGAGAGATGACGGATATGTATTTCAACCTTGACCTCACCGTTTCGGAAATTGCCGAACAGAAGGGCATATCCCGTCAGGCAGTTTCCGACTGTCTGGGGCAGTGCAAGCGCGAACTTGCCGCGTTCGAGCGCAAGCTCGGTCATGACAGGCTGATTGCGCAGGGCGACCTTGAAAACAGTTTCAGACTTAAGGATATAAGGCGTTGGGCGTGCGAATTTGCGTCCGCGCATCCCGAATTTTCGCGCGAGGTTGCGCGCCTCACAGAGATTACAGACAGAGATTACGGCGAAGAGGTAAAGGCCGCAATGCTCGAAGAGGAGTTTTAATGGCGCTGTTTGCATCGCTTTCCGAAAAACTCAATCACATTTTTTCCAAGCTCACCAAACACGGCAGACTGACGGAGCTGGAGATTAAGACAGCCATGAGGGAGGTCAGGGTCGCACTTCTGGAGGCGGACGTAAACGTAAAGGTCGCCAAGGAATTCTGCGCCGCCGTTTCCGAGAAGGCAGTCGGTCAGCAGATTCTTAAAAGTCTGAATCCCGCCCAGCAGGTAATAAAGATTGTAAATGAGGAGCTTATTGCCCTCATGGGCCCCGCAAATGCCAAGCTGGCAGTTGCATCCAAGCCCCCCACAGTCATAATGATGTGCGGACTTCAGGGCGCGGGCAAGACTACGCTCTGCGGCAAACTTGCCCTGCTTTTGAAAAAGGGAGGCAAGAAACCTCTTCTCGTCGGCTGTGACATTTACCGTCCCGCAGCGATAAACCAGCTTAAGGTCGTCGGCAAGAACGTCGGCGCCGAGGTGTTTGAAAAGGGCACGCAGGACCCCGTAAAGACGGCGGGTCAGGCGGTTGACTATGCAAATTCCATGGGCTACGACACGGTGATTATAGATACCGCGGGCAGACTGGAGATAGACGAAACGCTCATGCGGGAGCTGGAGCGCATCAAGGCGGCGATAGATGTACACGAAATACTGCTTGTCGTCGACTCCATGATGGGTCAGGTTGCGGTGAACGTAGCAAAGACGTTCAACGAAAGGCTGGAAGTCACGGGAATCGTGCTTACCAAGCTGGACGGAGATACGCGCGGCGGCGCCTGCCTTTCAATCAAGGCGGTCACGGGCAAGCCCATAAAGTTCATAGGCGTGGGCGAAAAACTCACCGACCTGGAATACTTCTATCCCGACAGAATGGCGTCCAGAATACTCGGAATGGGCGACGTGCTCACGCTCATCGAAAAGGCGCAGGAGGCCGTTTCCGTAGAGGAAGCCAAAAAGATGCAGAAGAGGTTGCTTGAAAACACCTTCACGCTCGAAGACTTCCTCGCCCAGTTCGAAAACATGAAGAAGATGGGCGGCGCACAGGCGCTGATGGCAATGATGCCGGGCATAGGCGGAAAGATTAAGGAAGGCGACATCGACGAAAAGAGAATGGAGCGCACCAAGGCGATAATTCTTTCCATGACAAAGCAGGAGAGGACGGACCCTTCAATAATCAATTCTTCCCGCAAAAAACGCATTGCCGCAGGCAGCGGCACGACTGTGCAGGAGATAAATACGCTTTTAAAGCAGTTTGAACAGACAAAACTGATTATGAAGCAGCTCAAGGGCGGCAAGCGCAGATTGCCCTTCTAAAAAGACAAAATAAAATTTTTTATAAAGCAAGCCGCAAGGCAAAAGGAGAAAACACAATGGCAGTTAAAATGAGATTGACGAGAATGGGCGACAAGAAGTCCCCCTTCTACAGAGTAGTAGTTATCGATTCCAGAAAGGCACAGTCCGGCGAATATATCGATAAGGTCGGCTACATCGACACCACCAAGAATCCCGCAGAAGTCAACATCGACGTGGAGAAGGCAAAGGATTGGCTGTCCAAGGGCGTTCAGCCTACCGAGACGGTAAAGAGCTACCTCGTAAAGGTCGGCGCTATGGAGCAGAGCACCAAGCTTTCCGCACCCAAGACCAACAACAAGAAAAAGAAGAAGTAATAATGGATACGCTTCAGCTTATAAAGTACGTCGTCGAACGTTTCGCCGACAAGAAAGAGGAAATTGAGTACAAGGTGGAGGAAAAGGAGAACGCCATCGAAGTTACCGTCCTTCTGGACTCTTCCGACATGGGAAAGGTAATAGGCAAGCAGGGCAAGATAGCCAAGGCCCTGCGCACTATCGTGTCCGCCTATACGCCCAGAGAAAGCAAGAAATATTTCATCGAGATAAAGGAAAAGGCGTAAAAGCCTTTTCTTTCGCTATACGGCTATGCAAGAGTGGTTGACAGTTGCAAAGATAGTAAAACCCCAGGGAATACGGGGCGAGGTGAAGGTACTCACCCTCACCGACTTTCCCGAAGACCTCGCAAACTTCGGCAAGGTGTATATAGACGGCGCGTGCCACAAGATACTCAAAGTCAGACCGTGCGGCGGCGACAGCGCAATAGTTGCGCTGTCGGGCATTGCCGACAGAAACGCGGCGGAACTTCTCCGCGGCAAGGAGCTTAAAGTCGCACGCGAGGATGCGCCCGCACTGCCCGAAGATACCTATTACATCGTGGACGTGATAGGCTGTAAGACGGTCACGGAGGAGGGCGAAAGCCTTGGAACGGTGACAGACATCACGCCTGCCAGGACGGACATTTACGAGGTAACGGGCGACGACGGCAAGAAGTTTTTCTTCGTTGCCGCGGACGGCGTCATACTCTCCGTAGACATTGCCGCAAAGGTCATAACGGTCAGCGGCAAAAGACTGCAAGAGGTGGCTGTAGACTGATGAAAATCACTGTCCTTACGCTCTTTCCCGATATGTTTCTGCCCCTTAAGCAGAGCATAGTCGGCAGGGCTGTGGAAAACGGGAAGTTGCAGATAGAAGCCGTCAATATACGCGACTATGCCCAAAACAAGCACAAAAAGTGCGACGACTATCCATTCGGCGGCGGTGCGGGCATGGTCATGATGCCCCAGCCCATAGCCTCCTGCATGGAGGCGGTGGACCCCGACCACAAAGCTCTCCGCATATTCATGTCGCCGCGCGGAAAGACGCTCAACCAGCAGACCGTGCAAAGGCTTGCCTCTGCGGAGGATATAGTCATACTCTGCGGACACTATGAAGGCGTCGACCAGCGTGCGGTGGATATGTTCATCGATGAGGAGATATCCATCGGCGACTATGTGCTCACGGGCGGCGAACTGCCTGCCATGGTGCTTGTCGACTGCGTTGCAAGGTATGTGGACGGGGTCATTTCCGGCGGCTCGCTCGTGGACGAAAGTTTTTCGGACGGAATGCTCGAATACCCGCAGTACACGCGCCCCGCAGTGTTCAGGGGCGTACCCGTGCCGGAAGTTCTGCTTTCGGGCAATCACGCCGACGTGGACAAGTGGAGAAGGGAACAGAGCGAGAAGATTACCCGCGAACGCCGTCCCGACCTGCTTGAAAAGTCCGACGGAAAGGGGCTTTAAGGCATTTCTTTTACGTATTCTTTACGGCATTCAGGCGTAACTGTTATCAGGACATTTAAAAATTCGGACAGGGGCAGACGGCCTGCGGAAAAAGCGGGTTCGTATGCTCGTGTTTTTTTAAGGGGATATTGCGCCCCGACATTTCAGACAGGACAAAGAGCAATGAAACTTTTACAGTGGTTCCCCGGCCATATGGCCAAGGCAATGAGGATGATGGAGGAAAACGTCGCGCTGTGCGACGGCATAATCTACGTCCTCGACGCGCGTTGCCCTGCGGCGTCGTTTAATCCCAGACTCAAAAAACTGTTCGGCGCAAAGCCCGTGCTGTACGTCTTGAATAAGGGCGACCTTGCGGACGTAAAGGCGGATTTGTTCGTTAAATTTATACGCGAACAGGGGAAGGAAGCCGTTCGAATAAATGCGGCGGACAGCCGTTCGCGGCGGCATATTACGGGGGCAATGGACAAACTTGTTGCCGAAAAGCGCCGCCGTGACGGTCAAAAAGGCTACACCAGAACTTTCCGCTTCATGGTTTGCGGCGTTCCCAACACGGGAAAAAGCACGGTGATAAATTTAATTTCCGGCGCAGCCCGAACCCAGACGGGCAACAAGGCGGGCGTCACGCGCGGCAAGCAGTGGATACGCCTTGAAGGCTGTGAACTTCTGGATACGCCTGGTACCACGCCTCCGTCCTTTGCCGACCAGAAGCTTGCGGCGCGGCTGGCGTTCGTGGGCAGCCTCAACGACGACGTCGTGCCGATGGACGACCTGGCGCTTGCGCTTTTGGAGGAGCTGTGGGCGAAATATCCCCGCAATCTTACGGAGAGATACGGCATAGAGGACGGGACGCCCCTCGAAATGCTTGAAAAGCTGTGCGCGCGCAGGGGTTTTGTCCTCCGCGGCGGCGAATACGACTACGAGCGGGGCGAACGTGCGCTGATTGACGATTTCCGCAAGGGCAGAATCGGCACGGTGACGCTGGACGAAATTTCAGACGCGCAGGGATTGGAGTACTGACATGAAGATTTACGATGCCGAAGCCAAACTCGTGACCGAGCGCGCCCTGCTCGCCGAGGGATATTCCCGTATCTGCGGCGCGGACGAAGTGGGCAGGGGCCCGCTTGCGGGGCCTGTCGTCTGTGCTGCGGTGATTATGCCTTACGACGACATAGTAACGGGCGTGGACGACAGCAAAAAATTGTCGGCAAAGCGCAGGGAAGAGCTGTACGATAAAATACAGGAAAAGGCGATTGCCTGCAATATATGCCGCATTGAACCGCAGGAAATAGACGAGATAAACATACTGCGCGCAACCATGAAATGCATGAAACAGGCGGTGGAGGGGTTGTCCGTTCCCGCCGATTTTGCAATAACCGACGGCAATATGACGCTGGATATCGCCATTCCGCAGAGGTGTATTATAAAGGGCGACGCGCTGTCATATTCGATAGGCGCCGCGTCAATCGTTGCAAAGGTGTA
Source organism: uncultured Clostridia bacterium (assembly GCA_944368635.1). GTDB lineage: Bacteria > Bacillota > Clostridia > Christensenellales > Borkfalkiaceae > Coproplasma. The sequence goes on along the minus strand of CALVXA010000019.1, from coordinate 1,161 downwards.
CAGGGACAGGCTCATGGCGGAATATGCCGCCCTCTATCCGCAGTACGGCTTCGACCGCAACGCGGGCTACGGCACGGCGGAGCATATCCGCGCCATACAGAGCTACGGTCTGTGCCCCATTCACAGAAGGAGTTTTACGGGCAAGTGGCAATAAAGGGAATAAATCGCAGACTGGGCTTTTTCGGCGAGGGGAAAGCTGCAAAATATCTGAAAAGCAGCGGCTACGAAATTTTAAAGCGCAACCTGCGCACGCCCTTCGGCGAGGTGGACATTGTCGCAAAACGCGGGGACGTGATGGCGTTTATCGAAGTCAAGACGCGTTCGGGCGACTCGTTCGGAAGACCGTCGGAGGCGGTCGGAAGGGACAGAATGAAGAGGTATGTCGCCGCTGCGGAATATTTTTTTACGGGCAGGGAGTGCGACTGTACGGTGCGTTTCGACGTGGTGGAAGTCACAAAACAGGGGATAAACCACATAGAAAACGCCTTCACCGTGCAGGACGCGCGCTGAATGCACAGAAAAATTTGCGGCAAGCCGTGTAAGTTCGGGCGCGCAAAATGCGGACAAGTCCGCCATACATATTATATATGTAATGTGTCACGGTGCGTCTGCGCATCATTTCCCGTGACACTGAAACGGCTGAAATTTGCGCCTTAAGGGTGCGTGCATGGGCGCATAAATTCTTTTGTGAAAATTGCGATATACCCCCTGAAAAGAGTTGCCTTTTTCAATTTTGTCTGTTAATATGTTAAAGCAATAAAAAATAAAAACAGACTTCGGGCGTTCCGCTACGCAATGCGCGCACGAACGCTTGGTTTATGGAGGACAAGTCGAGATGAGCAAACTTATTGATGCAATCGAAAAGGAAGGAATGAAGGAAAGCGTTCCCGCTTTCAACGTAGGCGACACCGTAAGGGTAGGCTTCAAGGTCATCGAAGGTGCAAAGGAAAGAATACAGAACTTTGAAGGCGTTGTAATCGCAAAGAAGCACGGCGGTATCCGCGAAAGCTTTACCGTTCGCCGTCTTTCGTTCGGCGTAGGCGTGGAGAGGACATTCCCCATTCACAGCCCCAAAATCGCATCTGTCACGGTAGTAAAGAAGGGCAAGGTAAGAAGGGCTAAGCTCTACTACCTGAAGGGCCTTACCGGAAAGGCTGCAAA
>CALVXA010000018.1 GCA_944368635.1 uncultured Clostridia bacterium | reverse complement strand
GGAAGGAAACCTTGCCTGCATAGTGCTTCTGTCGCCGCTCCCCGACTGCGACCTGTCGGGATACGGTAGGGTAGTCTACCTTGACGGCGTGGGTGCCGTCAGTCTGCCCTCGCTCGAGGGAAGGGAAGTACTCGTCTGCGGAGAGGAAAGCGGGCTGGGTCAGTTTTCGTCCATTGCGTGCGACAGGGAGACTATGTCGGCGGTATTCAGAGCGATAAGCGCTAACATTGCCTCATTCAATGGCGAAAACGACGTGCAGCTTGCGCTGTCTGTAAACGTAGGCTTCAGCGGACTTCAGACGCTGTTCGCCATCAGAGTGTTCGAGGAGCTTGGAATAATTTCGCGTACGGGCGGCAGGCTGTGCCTGGAAAGAGGCGTAAAGACGCAACTTGCCAGCTCTCCGCTGTATAACTGTATACAATCGTCAAAGAGAAGCGTATGAAAACTGTAACTGACAAGATAAACGAACTGTACAACGAATCTGACAGGAACTTCCTGCTCAAGGCATATCACTATGCCGAAAAGGCGCACGAAAACCAGAAAAGGGCATCGGGCGAGCCCTATTTCACTCACCCCTGCGCCGTTGCGGAAATACTTGTGGACCTCGGACTTGACGCGCCCACCGTTGCGGCGGCGTTCCTGCACGACGTGATAGAGGATACGCCTGCCACCCCCGAAGACATCAAACGCGAATTCGGCGACGAGGTGTATAACCTGGTAGACGGCGTCACCAAGCTCGACAAGATTAAATTTCAGTCGCACGAGGAGGAGGACGCGGAAAATTTCCGCAAAATCTTCGTCGCGATGGCAAAGGACGTAAGGGTAATAATCATAAAGCTGGCAGACAGATTGCACAATATGCGTTCGCTCAACTTCCTCTCCGAAGAAAGACAGCAGCGCATAGCCAAGGAGACGCTGGATATCTTCACGCCACTTGCCGGCAGGCTTGGTATTTCACAGATCAAGTGCGAGCTGGAAGACCTTTGCCTTAAATATCTGGACCCCGAAGCGTATGAATATCTCGTCAAGAATATTCACCTCAAGATAGAAGAAAGGCGCAGATTCGTCGATACGGTCGTTGCAAAACTGTCCGCAATGCTGCGCGAAAATAACATTGAAGGCGAGGTTTTCGGAAGACCCAAACACTTCTATTCCATCTACCGCAAGATGAAGAACAAGGGGCTTACGCTTGACCAGATATACGACCTTACGGCCGTCAGGGTAATAGTCAACAAGATAGAGGAATGTTACGAGGTGCTGGGCATAATCCACAAACAGTGGAAGCCCATACCCGGCAGAATAAAGGACTATATCGCAACGCCAAAGCGCAATATGTACCAGTCGCTGCACACGACCGTCGTTACGGATTTCGGACAGTATTTCGAAATACAGATACGCACGGTGGAAATGCACAAGATGGCAGAATACGGCATCGCTGCGCACTGGAAGTATAAGGAGCAAAAGTCGGGGGAGACGAACTTTGACCAGCGACTCAGCTGGATAAGGGACGTCATGGACTGGCAGGGAAGCCTTTCCACATCCAAGGAATTCGTGGACTCTTTGAAGAGCGACCTGTATACTGCGGAGCTGCTCGTATTCACGCCTCACGGCAAGGTGATTTCTCTCCCGCCCGAAGCCACGCCCGTGGACTTTGCTTACGCAATACATTCTGAAGTGGGCAACAAGTGCGTCGGCGCAAAGGTAAACGGCAAGATGGTTCCGCTCAACAGCACGCTCAAGACGGGCGACGTGGTGGAAATTCTCACAACCGCCAACACGAAGGGCCCTTCGTGGGACTGGCTCAAGTTTGTCAAATCGGCTTCCGCCAAGGCGAAGATAAGGCAGTTCTTCAAGCATGCAATGAAGGAGGAAAACCGCCAGACGGGCAAGGCAATGCTCGAGGCGGAGGCAAAGCGCAGGGGATATTCGCTCAGCGAACTGCTAACGGACGAGTCCTTCAAGAAGTTGTCAGAAAAGCTTGTATATGCCTCCGTGGACGAGATGTTCGCCTCCGTAGGCTACGGTGCGGTAAGCGTCAATCAGATAATATATAAGCTCATTGACTACCGCAGGAGAGAGCAGCCCCTTCAGTTGCCCAAGGAGGAAACGGAAAAACTCAAGCATACGCCTGCCGGCAGCGTTTCCGTCAGGGGTATGGAAGGACTTCTTGTCAGGTTTGCCCATTGCTGCAACCCCGTTCCGGGCGACGACATTGTCGGCTTTGTCTCCAGGGGCAGGGGCGTTATTGTGCATCGCAGGGATTGCCCTAACCTCAAGGACTATGACCCCGACCGCATACAGCCCGCGAAGTGGACGGGCGACGCCGAACAGGGTTTCCTTGCAGGCATAAAGATAATTGCGACGGACGACAGCGGTCTGACGGCGTATATCACCATGGAAATTTCCTCCATGCAGCTGTATATGACGCAGATTAACGGCAGGGTCGGCAAGGACGGCAAAGCCATCTTCGATATCTCCGTAAAACTCAACAAGCTTTCCGACCTCGATCTGCTGATAAAGCACCTCAAGAAGGACAGGCGTATAATAGACGTATTCAGGACGACAAACTGATGCAGGTTATCAAGATATATCCCAAAGGTTTTGCAAGTAACACATACGCAGTCACGCAGGACGGGCGCGACTGCGTCCTCATTGACTGCGCCCAGCCGCGCGTTCTCGGCGAGTGCCGTGCCCGCGGACTTAATCCCGTTGCCGTGCTTCTGACTCACGGGCATTACGACCATATCGGCGGTTGCGGCGAACTGTGGAAAAGCGGGGCGGCAATCTACTGCGGCAGCCGTGAAAAACAGCTCATCTTTTCGGATGCAAACCGCGCGATATTCCACGACATAGTAATTCCGCACTTTGAAATTGCAGGCACGCTCAAAGACGGCGACGAACTCTGTCTCTGCGGTCTCAATTTCCGCGCAATCTCAACTCCGGGGCATACGGCGGGCGGCATGACGTATATAACGGGCAACTGTATGTTCACTGGCGACACGCTCTTTTTCGAAAGCGTCGGCAGGACGGATCTGGAGACGGGCAACTCTGCGGAACTTGTCGCATCTGTAAAAAAACTCTATTCGTTGGAAGGCGACTACAAGGTGTACTGCGGACACGGCGAGGACACCGCGCTTGGTTACGAGCGTAAATTCAACCCCTATGTGAGGGCGTAATGTTTACCTATATCAACTGTAACTGGCTGGAACCCGAGGTCATGGACGTAATACGCCTTTTCGGCGCTGAAGGCGAAGCTTTCGGCTACTATTTTGACTACTCGGGTGGCAGATTTTTCAACTGCATAGAATACAACGGCGAATTTTTCGACTTTGAAGATACCGCATTCGCGCAGGACGAAGTGGAGTATAAGCGCTATGCCAGGCGGTTTGCAAAGCTTGCGTTTTATAAGGTGCTTTCCTCGGCGAAAGGCGTGTCCTTTCCGTACGGCGCGCTCACGGGAATAAGACCCACAAAACTCGCGTATATGGAGAGCGCCGCGGGCAGGGACTTTGCCCAATTGTTCAGACAGATGGGCGTCGCGGAGGAAAACATCGTCCATGTCGGAAAGGTTTTAAGTACGCAGAAGAAGGTGTACGATGATTTCGGCGGTCAGGATCTTTTCGTAAGTCTGCCCTTTTGCCCCACGAAGTGCGACTACTGTTCGTTCATAACGGCACCGCTTGCAAAGACGGCGCACCTTGTGGACGACTATGTGGCTTGCCTCGAAAGGGAAATTGCGGGCATAAAGCCGTTGCTGACGCGGATAAAGAGCATATACATAGGCGGCGGGACGCCCTTCGCCATAGACGATGCGCATTTTGAAAGGGTGCTTGCCGCGGTTAAGTCGCTTGACCTCCCCGCAGTCGAATATACGGTGGAGGCGGGCAGACCTGACACATTCACGCGTGCAAAACTTCAGCTGTGCCGCGATTACGGCGTCACGCGCGTATGCGTCAATCCACAGACGTTTAAGGATGAAACGCTTGCCAAAATAGGTAGGAAGCACACCTCTGCACAGACGGAGCAGGCATATGCCATGGCCGAGGAGTACGGGTTCGACATCAACATAGACCTGATTGCGGGGCTTGCAGACGAGAGTGCGGAGGACTTCGGTTATTCGCTTGGCCGCGCCATAGAACTTGCCCCCGACAACATAACGGTACACACCCTGTCGCTCAAGGCGGGCGCAAAGCTCAAGGAAGAGTGTCCGCGCCTGCAGGTGGAGGACATCGGGGCAATGATAAGGCTCTCGCGCAGGCTTCTTGAGGAGGCGGGATATCGCCCTTACTATATGTACAGACAGAAGTATCAGGCAGGAGGCTGGGAAAACTGCGGCTGGTGCAGGTCAGACAAGGTAAACGTCTACAACGTGGATGTGATGGAGGAGAGGGCAGACAATGTCGCCGTCGGCGCCAACGCCATCTCAAAAAGGGTGTTTGACGGCGGTGCGAGGATAGAGAGGTACGCATCCCCCAAGGACATACCGTCTTACATTGCAAAGCTGGACAAAATAATGCAGGAAAGACAAAAACTTTTCGGATAAATATGTAAAATTCTATTGCTATTTTTAAACGACTGTGCTAAAATATCTATGTTACGGGTACAAAGTCTGCGCGATAACTCTACGGCTCACTTTGTTTACCGCATATAGTAATTCCATATGGAGGATAAATTAAAATGGAAAAGTCAGAAATCATTGCAAAGTATGCAACAAAGCCCGGCGATACTGGTTCGCCCGAAGTGCAGATAGCGCTTCTCACGGAGAGAATCAATCACCTCAACGCGCACCTTCAGGTGCATGCGCATGACAATCACTCAAGGCGCGGACTTCTTAAAATGGTTGGTCGCCGTCGCGGTCTTTTGGACTACCTCAAGGAAAAGGACATCGAAAGGTACCGTGCAATCGTTGCGGCTCTCGGCTTAAGAAAGTAATGTAATAGGGGCGGGCATTGTATAAAACTGTGCGCGCCCTTTTTCATATTTTACCCCGCGGCGGCGTTGCGGGGAAGTTAAGGAAGTTAAGGAGAAGACAGAAAATGGCACAAGCAAATTACAGGAAATTCTCCCTTGAAGTTGGCGGCAGAGAAGTCGTCATCGAGACGGGAAAATATGCGGAGCAGGCTAACGGCGCGTGCGTTGTACGCTGCGGCGAAACTGCCGTAATGGTAACGGTATGTATGTCCGAAACGCCCAGAGAGGGCATGGACTTCTTCCCTCTTCAGGTAGACTATGAAGAGAAGATGTATTCCATAGGCAAGATACCCGGCGGATTCAAGAAGAGAGAGGGCAGGGCAAGCGACAAGGCTATCTTGACAAGCCGTCTCATCGACAGACCCCTTCGTCCCCTTTTCCCCAAGGGACTTTTCAACGACGTAGTGGTAATCGCGCAGGCTGTGTCGGTTGAACCCGACATTGCACCCGAACCTCTCGCAATGATAGGTTCGTCCGTGGCAATAGCAATTTCCGACATCCCTTGGGCAGGTCCCACGGGCTCGGTAGTTGTCGGCATGGTAGACGGCAAGTATGTTATCAACCCCGACCTCGAGCAGAGGAGCAAGAGCGACATTCACCTCAATCTTGCAGGAACGAAGGATGCAATCCTCATGATAGAGGCTGGCGCAAACGAAGTCTCCAACGAGGAGATGGTCGGCGCCATTATGTTCGGTCACGAGGAAATCAAGAAGATTTGCGCATATATAGAGGACGTAATTGTTCCCGCAGTCGGCAAGCCCAAGCGCGAGATAGAGCTGTATCACGTTCCCGAAGAGCTTGACAAGGAAGTACGCGCATATGCTTCTGAAAAGATTGACTGGGCAATCGATACCTTCGACCGTCAGGAGAGGGAAGCCCGTCAGGCACAGGCAGAGCAGGAAATTCTTGAACACTTTGCGGATATCTATCCCGACAACAAGAGGGAGATAAAGGACAGCATCTACTATCTCACCAAGGAAAAGGTGCGTGCAAAGATATTTGACAAGGGTATACGTCCCGACGGCAGAGGACTCAAGGATGTTCGTCCCATCTGGTGCGAGAGGGGCGTTCTTCCCCGCGTACACGGTTCCGCAGTCTTCACGAGAGGTCAGACTCAGACGCTCACAACCTGTACCCTTGGTATGCTCGGAGAGGTGCAGAAGCTTGAAGGACTTGACGAAGAGACCTACAAGAGATATATGCACCAGTACAACTTCCCCGGCTACTGCACGGGCGAGGCAAAGGCTCTCCGTTCTCCCGGCAGAAGAGAGATAGGTCACGGCGCGCTTGCAGAGAGGGCGCTCGTACCCGTAATACCTTCCGAAGAGGAGTTCCCCTATGCCATAAGGGTGGTAAACGATATACTTTCCTCCAACGGCTCTTCTTCCATGGCTTCCGTCTGCGGTTCGACGATGGCGCTCATGGATGCGGGCGTTCCCATCAAGGCACCCGTTGCGGGCGTTGCAATGGGACTTATAAAGAACCAGGAGACGGGCGAATTCAGGGTCATGACGGATATTCAGGGTCTTGAAGACTTCCTCGGCGACATGGACTTCAAGGTGGCAGGCACCATGAAGGGCATAACCGCCATTCAGATGGATATCAAGATAAAGGGCATTTCCGAAGAGATAATGCACACGGCAATCAATCAGGCAAACGAAGGCAGAAAGTTCATTCTCTCCAAGATGCTTGAATGTGTTCCCGAAGTTGCTCCTCAGCTTTCCGTATATGCACCCAAGATCATAAGCTTCGAAATTGACCCCGACAAGATCGGCGACGTCATCGGCAAGCAGGGCTGCGTTATCAAGAAGATTATGGAAGAAACCGGCACTGAAATAGAGTTCAACGACGACGACAGCGGCAGGGGCTATATCTCCACTACGGGTCCCATCGAGGGCGCAGAGAGGGCAAAGGGAATAATTCTCTCCATAGCTCACGACCCCGAAGTCGGCGATATGTTCGTCGGAACGGTAGTAAGGACGATTGCAATCGGCGCGTTCGTAGAGTTTGCTCCCGGCAAGGACGGCATGATTCACATTTCCAAGCTCTCCAACAAGAGGGTGGATAAGGTGGAGGACGTCGTAAAGGTCGGCGATACCGTAAAAGTTGAGATAATCAAGATTGGAGACAAGGGCGTTGACCTCAAGCTTCTCGAAAAGCTTTCTTGACTTAATTAAAAAAATATAAGGCACATTCTGCCGCGCGAAGGAAACCTTCGCGCGGCAGTTTTTCTGTTTTTACGCTTAACCATTTCATTTGTCTGAATACTGAATTGTACGCAATTCGGGCTATCGTTGGCAAAAATTTTGTACCGTGTTATGTCAAACGTTGCCCGAAAGGTAGTTTATTGCGCCCTTGAAAATTGCGTAGGCAATTTTTTCGCGGAACTCCTGGTCGTTTAAAAGCGCATCGTCTTCGGAATTTGACAAAAAGCCGCTCTCTACAATCACGGACGGACTTTTTGTGCAACGCAGCATATAGTAGTCTCCGCGCAGCACAGAATTTTCTCTCCCGCCGTAAAGCGAGTTAAGCTCTTTCTGCATGGCGGTTGCAAGTTGCTTTCCGCTGTCGCTCTCCTGAGAATAGAAAACCGTCGCGCCCCGTCTTGACGGCAGCGGACAGTAGTTCTGGTGTACGGAAATGACCATATCCGCAGAACACTCGGTAATCACTTTTTTGCGTGCCTCCATGTCCCGCCGTTTAAAGCCGGGCGCGGTGGTTCCGTACAGTCCCGACTGCGTCGTCCTCGTCATCACGCAGTTAAACCCCGCGGAAGTAAAAAGTCCCTTAAGGTGCTTTGCTATCGACAGGTTTATGTCGGCTTCGTCCGTGCCTGAATTTATGCCCGTAACGCCGTTGTCAATTCCTCCGTGTCCGGCGTCGACGACTATGGTGGGCATATTGGGGTTTAATGCAGACTGTCGTTCGGCTACAAATCCCGCCGTCAGTCCTATGCAGGCGGCGGTGACAAAAAGCAGCAACATTCCAATCAAAAAACTCTTTTTAACGAATAACGTTTTCACGCTATATAGTATTGATTTCTTGATTTTTTTATGCCTCGGTGGTATAATGGACTAAATAATAATGAAATGATTTACGGCGGTGAAATTTGTTCGGTTTGTTCAGTCGCATGGAGGAAAACAGGGCGCGTCAGCTCAGTCCCGTTACGCTTGCGTTTGTGGGCGATGCTGTCTATTCTCTCTATATTCGTCAGCGCGAAGTCAGTTCTTCGGACAGGAAGCCTTCGGAACTTCAAAGCCACACCTCCGCGTTTGTGTCTGCCAAGGGACAGAGTGAGCTGCTCGCCCGCATAGAGGGCAGGTTTACGGAGCAGGAGGAGGCAATCTATCACCGCGGCAGGAATGCAAAAAAAGCAACAAAGAGCAAGAACGCCACCGTGACTGACTATAACAGGTCTACGGGGTTCGAGGCGGTGCTGGGTTACCTGTATCTTACGGGTCAGTATGAAAGAATATCTCAGCTTATAGAGGGGGTTGACCAATGAAGACGGAAGGCAGAAACGCCGTACTCGAACTTCTCAAGACGGACAAGACAATAGAAAAGCTCATGATAGAGAAGGGCGCGCAGGGCACGCTCGGCAAGATATTTGCGGAAGCGAGAAAAAAGGGCGTCAGGGTACAGTTCGTCGACAGAAAAGTACTCGACAAGGAGAGCGCTACAGGTCACCAGCAGGGGTGCATTGCCGTAACTTCGGATTTTAAGTACAGTTCGCTTGACGAAATAATGGCGTCGAGGGGCGAAGACGGCGGTTTCGTCGTGCTGTGCGACGGGATAGAGGACGTGCACAATCTCGGTTCAATTATAAGGGTTGCCGAATGTACGGGCGCGGACGGGGTGGTAATTCCGTCAAACAACTCCGCAAGCGTCACGGACGCGGTCATGCGTATTTCCGCAGGCGCGGCAAACCACATAAAGGTCGCAAAGGTAAACTCACTCAACCGCGCCGTGGACGAACTAAAAAAGTCGGGCTATTGGGTGTATGCTCTCGAAGCGGACGGCAACGACATATATGGCGCTGACCTTTCGGGCAACGTTGCGCTCGTCGTCGGTGGTGAGGACAGCGGGGTAAGGCACCTCACGCGCGAAAAGTGCGATTTTGTGCTTTCGCTCCCCATGAAGGGCAAGGTTAATTCGCTCAATGCCTCCGTTGCGCTCGGTGTTGCGGCATACGAAGTTCTGCGCAGAAGGTCGATGTAATGTGTGAAGACCGTACCGATGAGCAGCTGATCAATGACTTCCGCAGCGGCGACAAGTCCTCGTGCGAGGTCATACTGACCCGCTATAAAAACCGCGTTCTTGCCATAGCCCGCCGTTTTTTTCTGTGGGGAGGCGACACGGAAGACCTTGTTCAGGAGGGAATGTGTGGGCTGTATTCGGCGATAGTCGGTTTCGAAGGGCAAAGCGGTTTTTCGGCGTATGCCACCGCCTGCATAAAGAACAGGATACTCGATGCCGTAAAGCGTTCTTATAATAACAAAAACTCTGCGTTGAACGGTTTTTTGCCGTTCGGTGCAGATTTTACCGCCGCGGGCGACGACGTAAATCCCGAAGACGAGATAATCGACAGGGAGGCGGGGCGCGAGATGATGGAAAAAATTCGCGGCGCGCTTTCGGACTTTGAATTCAGGGCGATAAAGCTCTACACGGAGGGCGCGACGCTCGCAGAAATTTCAGACGCGCTCGGCAAGACATATAAACAGACGGACAACGCAATAGCGAGGGCGAAGGCAAAGCTTCGTTCCGTACTTGACAAACAGAATAAATTGCGGTAAGTATGCCGCGTATACGCAGGGTAAATCTCTGCAATTTATTTTAAATTTTCAAACATAATAAAAATCTGTGCGAATATGTTTTGCACAGGAAAACTTTTGGCGACTGAATTATAAAAAAGGAGGCAATGCGCATGGCATATCTTGCATATTACCGTACATTCCGTCCGACTACCTTTGACCAGGTGGTCAGGCAGGAACATATTGTGCGCATACTCCGCAACCAGATAGAGACCGACAAGATAGGTCATGCCTATCTCTTCTGCGGACCGAGGGGGACGGGCAAGACTACGCTTGCGAAGATATTCGCAAGGGCAATAAACTGCGAACACCCCGTCAACGGCTCTCCCTGCGGAGAGTGCGCAACATGCAAGGCGCTTGCAGACGGGGCTAACCTCGACATATCCGAAATAGACGCGGCGTCAAACAACGGCGTGGACGAAATGCGCGACCTGCGCGAGAAGGTGCAGTATCCGCCCGTAAGCGGCAGGTACAAGGTCTACATCATTGACGAGGTGCATATGCTCACCCAGTCGGCATTCAACGCCGTGCTAAAGACGCTGGAGGAGCCGCCCGCACACGCCGTGTTCATTCTCGCCACTACCGAGCCGCAGAAAATCCCCGCAACCATACTTTCGCGCTGTATGCGCTTCGACTTCAAACTCATACCGCTCGAAGACCTTGAAAAACTTCTCAGGCGTGTGTTTGACAGCACAGGTAAGGAGTATGAGGAGGAGGCCGTCGCCGCGATAGCTCGTGCGGGCAACGGTTCCGCCAGGGATACCCTGTCGATTGCCGATATGTGCGCGTCCTATTCTCGCGGAAAGCTTACCTATGACGACGTAAATGCCGTGCTTGGCAAGGCAGATTTCAGCGCCGTCGGCGAAATTGTCTCCGCAATAGTTTCACAGGATGCGGGCAATGCGCTTGCGCTTTGCGAACAGGTGCTGGCAACAGGTAAGGGCGTCGGCGTACTGTTGAGGGATATGCTTTCCTATCTCAACAGTCTGGCAATCGCAAAAATGTGCAGGGGCGCAGAAAAGCTACTCGCCCTTCCCGCAGACAGGTATGCGGCGCTTAAAGCTGTCGCAGACAGCGCAGGGGGACATACCATACTCCGTGCAACGGATATCCTCGCCTCGTGCGAGGGAGCTTTAAGGTATGCCTCCGACAGCGTGATAACGCTTGAAAATGCCGTGGTGAGGGCGGCTATGCCTGCCGTCGACTACGATGCGGAGGCGCTGCTTGCACGGATAGAAAAACTTGAAAGAGAGGTGAAGGAGGGCGCAAAATCTGCCCCCGCACCTGTCGCGCGCGTACCTTCGGACGGCGTTAAAACTTCAGACTTTTCCGCAGAACAACATATTGCACAGACAGGAAGCGCAAACCGACAGAGCGCGCCCGAACAGCGGGCAACGGCTGAACGGCGCGCGGAGCAAAATCAAAGTGCGCTTTCTGTGAAGGAGACGCAGGGGCAAAAGCAAGTTGCGCCCAGTTCAAGACTTGCCGAGGACGGGCAATTTGACTGCCCCTTCGACGGAAATTCTGGTACGCACGGTACAGTCGGTATAAAAAGTCAGAATGATGCGGTACAGACCGTCGAAGAAGCTGCTCAAAGCGAGCAGGGCAACCTGTTCGAAGGCGCAATGTCTTCCTCCCGCGCGGACGTCGGTTCGCTTTCCGCTGCCGACAAGTCCACGTTGTTCGGAAGATTCATAAAGATGTTCCGGACGACAAGGCGCAATGCAGTGCTGTTTGCGCTGTGCTGTGACCTTGAAAGCTTTTTCGAAGGGGACAAATTCATACTGCTCACCAACAGCGAAACGGTTTACAGGTCGCTGAACAGACCCGACAACATATCATTCGTTGGCGAATCCCTGCGCGAGTTGGGCGTGTTCGATTTTGAAATAAGGCTCAAACCCAAGGGTGAGGACAAATACGAAAAGGCGGTTGAACAGCTCAGGCGCAATTTCGGCGGAACGGATATAAATATCAAGTAAATGAGAGGTAAAATATAATGGCAGGATTCAGGGGCGGCGCAGGCGGTATGCAGAACATGATGAAGCAGGCGCAGAAAATTCAGGAACAGATGGGCAAAGTGGAAACGGAGCTGGAGGAGATGGAAGTTCTCGGCTTTTCCGGCGGCGGCGACGAGGGCGATGAAACGGTAGTCGTCTACATGAACGGCAAGAAGGTCATAAACGGCATAGAGTTTGGCAGCAAACTGCACGAAATGATAGACATCTCGGACGAGGACGACGTCGAAATGCTTGAAGACCTTATAATGGCGGCGATAAACGACGGATACAAAAAGGCGGACGAGGCATATCAGCAGAAGATGGCGCCCTTCGGCAATATGGGCGGACTGGGCGGACTCATCTGACCCTGTACCCGTAAAGGATTTGAATGGATACTTTTATAGAACCCATAGGCAGACTGATAAATCAGTTCACAAGGCTGCCGGGCGTCGGGAAGAAGACGGCGCAGCGGTATGCCTATCGCATAATCGATATGTCCGCAGAGGAGGCGGCTGCGTTTGCCCAAAGCATTCTCGACTGCAAGAAGAGGGTGCGCTACTGCACGGTATGCGGAAACTTCTCCGAAGAGGACGTGTGCGAGATATGCAAAAACAGGGATAAGTCGCTCATCTGCGTTGTCAAGGAACCCAAAGACGTCATCGCAATGGAGAAACTGCGCGAATACAAGGGCGTGTATCACGTTCTGCACGGCGTAATCTCGCCGATGGACGGCATAGGTCCCAACGATATACGCATAAAGGAATTGCTTGCAAGGATAGACGACAAAGTGACGGAGGTGATAATCGCCACCAACCCCGATGTGGAGGGCGACGCCACCGCACTGTACATTGCAAGGCTTCTTAAGCCGCTCGGCGTTAAGGTCACCCGACTTGCCCACGGCATTCCGATAGGCGGGGAGATAGAGTACACGGACGAAGTTACGCTCTCCCGCGCGTTCATAGAAAGGAAACAGATGTAAGGGGGTATCCCATGAAGATAACCGTACTCGGCTGCGGAAGGTGGGGTTCGTTCATAGCATGGTATCACGCTACCGTGCTGAAGAACGAGGTCACCCTGTTCGGCGAAGAGGGCAGGGCGGCTTATGACGTGCTCAAAAACACCGGCAGGAATGAATATGTCGCGCTGGCAGAGGGAATTACGCTGACTTCCGACTTAAAATATGCGCTCGACGCGTCGGAAATCATAATAATTTCCATAAGCTCGCAGGCGCTCAGGGAGTTTATGCGCAAGGTCACGGCCTACGACGTCTCGCAAAAGACTTTCGTGCTGTGCATGAAGGGAATAGAGGAAGGAACGGGCAAAAGGCTTTCGGAGGTGATGACAGAAAGCGGCATAGACGGCGAAAAAATTGCCGTCTGGGTCGGCCCCGGGCACATTCAGGCATTCCTTCAGGGAATTCCCAACTGCATGGTGATAGACAGCGAAAACCAGTCGCTCAAAGAGAGGCTTGCAAATTCCTTCAAGTCCAATCTCATACGTTTTTACTATGGGAACGACCTGATAGGTACGGAGGTGGGCGCGGCGGCGAAAAACGTTCTGGGTATTGCCGCAGGCGTACTCGACGGAAGCGGCTACACAAGCCTTAAAGGCCCCCTGATGTCCAGGGGCGCGTTCGAGGTCGCTTCGCTCATACAGGCTATGGGCGGAAGTTTTAATTCCGCTTACGGACTTGCGCACCTTGGCGACTACGAAACAACGCTGTTCTCGCCCTATTCTCACAACAGGGCATACGGCGAAAGTCTCGTGAGGGGCGAAAAATTCGGGAAGCTTGCGGAGGGGGTCATGACCGCCAAGGCAATGCAGGAACTCGGCGAAAAGTACGGGGTGGAACTGCCCATAACCCAAGCGGTATGCGAGGCGTGCTTTTCGGGCGATTCGCTCGGCGGACCGGAAGGCTGCATGAGCGTAATTCTCAGGCTTTTTGAACGGCAAACAAAGTCGGAATTTTACAGCAAACAGGGCTGAAATTTATTGCCAATATCCTGTAAAAAGTAATAAAATTTTCAGGTAGATAATTGCAGTTTTTACACAGTGAGGTTGAGGTTTTGATAAGAGAAGATTTAAGGAATATTGCAATAATTGCACACGTTGACCACGGCAAGACGACGCTCGTCGACGCTATGCTCAAGCAGAGCCACACGTTCAGGGACAACCAGGCGGTGGAAGAGAGAGTCATGGACTCGGGAGATATCGAAAGGGAGAGGGGCATAACCATACTTGCCAAAAACACCTCCCTGCACTACAAGGGCGTCAAGATAAACGTCGTCGACACCCCGGGCCATGCAGATTTCTCCGGCGAGGTGGAGAGGGTCATGATGATGGTCAACGGCGTGCTTGTGCTCGTCGACGCGGCGGAAGGCCCCATGCCCCAGACGAGATTCGTCGTGCAGAAGGCGCTGGAAATGGGTCACAGGCTGATTATCGTCGTAAATAAAATCGACCGTCCCGACGCCAGACTCAACGAAGTTCAGGATGAAATACTTGAACTGTTGCTGGAACTCAATGCAACCGACGACCAGCTGATGTCGCCGGTGGTATGGTGTTCGGGCAGAGCAGGTACGGCTACGCTCGATTTGAACGAACCCGGCAAAGACCTTACCCCTCTTTTCGACACCATACTCAGTCACATTCCTCCCATGGAGGTGGACGCCGAAGGTCCCACGCAGCTGCTCTGCTCTTCCATAGACTACAACGACTATGTCGGCAGAATAGGCATAGGCAGAATAGAAAGGGGCGTCGCTTCGGCAGGTCAGACTGTCGTCGTCACCAACTACAATAACCGCGACCTGAAGTTGCCCGGCAAGATAGTCAATCTCTATCAGATAGAGGGGCTTCAGCGCGTGCCCGTCGAAAAGGCGGTTGCGGGCGATATTGTCTGCTTCTCCGGACTTGAAAAGATAAACATAGGCGATACCGTGTGCGCTGCGGGTTTCCCCGAACCGCACAAGTTCGTAAAGATAACCGAACCCACTGTGGAGATGACTTTCTCCGTAAACGATTCTCCCTTTGCTGGCAAGGAAGGTAAGTATGTCACCACCAGACACCTGCACGACAGGCTGTTCAGGGAACTGCTCCGCGACGTGTCTCTCCGCGTAGAGGAAACAGGTTCTGCCGACTCCTACAGGGTATGCGGCAGGGGCGAAATGCACCTCTCGATTCTCATAGAGGAGATGAGAAGGGACGGTTACGAGTTCCAGGTTTCCACACCTAAAGTCCTTTATAAGGAGATTGACGGCGTGCGTTGCGAGCCTGTGGAAAGACTTATCGTCGACGTTCCCGACGACGCCACGGGCGCAGTATTCCAGAGCATGGGCAACCGCAAGGGCGAACTGTTGCATATGTCTGCAATAGGTTCGCGTACAAGGCTGGAATTTCTCGTTCCCGCAAGGGGACTTTTCGGCTACAAGTCGGAATTCCTCACGTCCACCAAGGGCGAAGGCGTAATGAGCAGCGTATTCTTTGAATATCAGCCCTATAAGGGTGACCTTACGCGCCGTACAACGGGTTCGCTTGTCGCGTTCGAAACGGGCGAAGCGGTAACTTACGGACTGTTCAATGCTCAGGGCAGGGGCACGCTGTTCATAGGTCCGGGCACACCCGTGTATGAAGGAATGGTAATAGGCGAATCTCCCAAGAGCGACGACATAAACGTCAATGTCTGCAAGACAAAGCACCTCACCAACACGCGTTCCTCGTCTTCGGACGACGCGCTCCGACTCATCACCCCCAAGAGAATGAGCCTTGAAGAGTGTCTTGAATTCATTGCCGACGATGAACTGTTGGAAATCACCCCTAAAAATATCCGCATACGCAAGCGCATTCTCGACAGTGAGCTTCGCGCCAAGGCGGCGGCAAAGGCAAGGAAGGGGCTTGAATAAGCCTGTTTTACGGAATAACGCGCACCCATTGCCGCGTAAAGCGCTGTACGTCGGCAGGGTTGCACCGCAATCGGCTTGAGATAATTTATATATACATAAACAGGGCGGCAATATGAATGCCGCCCTGTTTTGCGCCCGCACACGTCATATTTGCGCCCGTCAGCCAATATACTGTTACAAGTAATATTATGGCGGTGTGACATGGAACAGAGCGAGCAGCACATGGTGATGGTTGAAAACTGCAAAAAGGTAAGCGCTACGGCTATAACGGGGGTAGACAGTTTTTCGTCTTCCCAACTCGTGCTGTCCTACGCGGGCGGCAGAATAGTCATAAACGGAAGCGATATGAAAATCTCTGCATTTTCCAGGCAGAGCGGACAGTTTTCGGCAAACGGAAACATATCTGGCGTAAGGTATATCGGCAAGGGCGGCACCGTAAGACAGCGCCTGTTCAGATAATGCCATTAAGGATATTTCTGACCTGCATATGTCTGGGCGCAGCTTCGGGTATTGTATATGATGCGCTCTTTTTCGTCAGATTGTTTTGCGGCGGAAGGGAGGACGGAGTGCGCAGGCGGATTGTAACCGCGTGTTGCGATATCGCCTACTTTCTGGCGTTTGCCGCGGCATTTGTATTTGTGTCGGTAAGACTGTCTTTTTTCGGGTTACGGCTGTATATGCTGGCAGGCTGTGCGCTTGGTATAACTTTTTATGTCAAAAGTTTGCACATAATTATTGCTTTTTTTATTAAAAAAGCTTATAATATAGTTGCAGAAAAAGCAGACAGCCGTAAAAAGGCAATAAAACGGAGGGAAAAGCATGAACGATGAAAAGCGCAGGCGCATAATTGCCGCCATAACCGTAAATGCGGTTATACTCATCTTTATCATTGTATCGGTGATAATCTATCAGATTGTTCAGATATGCGTGCTTTCCGCCCGCAGGCGCGAACTTCTGGAGGAGCTGGAGTATTGCAACCGCGAATACGAGGCAAGTAAGGAACTGGAGAATGCGCTCACGTCTGAAGAGGACAAGGATGCGCTCATACAGGCGATTATCGGGCAGTATCAATTTACACAGAACAGGTAAACAGGTGAAAATCAGCGTAATCGATATCGGATCTAATTCCGTCCGCCTTCTCATGTGGGCGGACGGAAAATCTTTATATAAGAAAATGCTCACAACCCGTCTCGGGGAGGGGCTGGATGCAAGCGGCAGGCTGCTTGAGCAGGCGGCTGAACGCACTGCCGATGCCGTGTGCAAGTTTGTGGAACAAGCCCGCGCGGACGGCGCAGAAAACATATACGCCTTCGGCACCGCGGCGGTAAGGTCTGCGTCAAATCCGCAAATTCTTACGGACAGAATTTATTCTCTCTGCGGCGTGAAAGTGGATATAGTCAGCGGCGAAAGGGAGGCGCGCCTGGGCATTCTGGGCGCACTCGGCAACGGTGACGGCGGAATTATCGACGTCGGCGGGGCAAGTACGGAAATATCGGTGAGAGAGGGCGGTAAAACGCGCTTTTCTGTAAGCCTTCCCGTGGGCACAGTACGAATATTCGACAATGCGGGGCGCGACCTCGACAGGATAAATGCCTTCATAGAAAGTCGCATCTGTGGCAAGTTGCCTGCAAGTTTTGCGGCAACGCGCTTTTATGCCATAGGGGGAACTGCCTCCCGCCTCGGCGGTATAAAAAACGGGCTTACGCAGTATGATTCTGCGGTCATACACGGCACAATGCTGTCCCTTACAGAGGTGGAAAATTATTCGCGCGTTCTCACCCGGCTGTCTGTCGAAGAGATACAGCGGACAACGCTTTGCGGCCGCTCGTCCGAGGTGGTTGGCGGCGGAGCCGCCCTGCTTGCAGCGGTCATGCGCGCATTGGGTATTGCGGAGGTCTGCGTTTCTGAAAGCGACAACCTCGAAGGCTATATCTGCGAAAGACTTGCCAATGCACGGGAAAAATAATGCTGGCGGTACAATCATGAAAGGAAAAGTTACGGTAACGGTTGCGGCGGCCGTCTCGCTCGCTCTGGCAGGGTATTGCGGCTATGCCTTCTGTGTCCGCATCGATGCGGCGGGTATGGAACTGTATGCCCTGATACCCGTCTATATCATCTCTCTTCTCATAGGCGCATTCATTGCCGAAGTTCTGCACGAGAGCGGACACCTTATCTTCGGACTGTGTTGCAGAATGGGCATGAAAATGCCTAAAATCAGCCTCTTCAAATCGTCTTCTGTGGAGATGTTTCCCTATGGCGAACGGGCGATGAAGTTCAGAATGGTCGTAACTTCAGCAGGAGGACTGTTTTTCGGGGCGCTGTTAATTGTACTCGGAGCGTGCGCGCTTGCTTTGCCGCAGATTTCGGTAATTTTATGCGTGCCCATGCCGTATGCGGTGTATTCCTTCATAGTAAACGCCGCGCCCGTGGAGTATGCCTCGGGCAAGACGGACGGGCTTATAATCTGCGAACTTCTCGCAAACGCCCCCTGCGCCGTCGTGATGCTGGCAATTCTGCGCATACAGGGACTTATACATACGGGCGTAAGGCTTCAGGATATTGAGGAGTCAAGGTTTTTCGACGTGCCCCAACTTCCAGAAGACGATATAAATTTCATCATACTGACCCAGCTCCGCTATGAGTATTACCTTGCAAAGGGCAACGACAGCGAGGCATATAAATACTTTGCGCGCTACAAGGAGCTGCTGGTCTATCTGCCCTCCGGGTATGGTTTACAGTATGCTTCGGAAGAGGACGGCAAACAGGAAAACTGAAAGTTCAACATTTGTTACGGCAGGCACGCTCAAGGCGGACCTGCCATTTTTATACTCCGTACGGACTTTCGTCATGGTCTTTCAGTCCCTGTCGTTACGCCGAAGCGGGGCATATTTTTGGACTTTTCAGGGCGCGCATCATGTCGTTTAAAGTCGCTTAAAAAGGGGGCGGACAGCCAATTAAATCGGCTCAAAGTATTGCGTTATTTCTAATAATATGGTATAATAAAATAAATAACTATCAAGAGGTGAAAATATGCCCGAAAAAGTACAGGCGGACTACGATGCGAACAGTCTGAAAGCCCTGAAGGGGTTGGAGCCGGTAAGGGAACATCCCGGTATGTATATCGGTTCCACGGACGAGAAGGGATTGCACTGCCTTGTGAGAGAGGTCATAGATAACTCCATAGACGAAGCGCTCGCCGGCTATTGCGACAGAATAGATGTAACCATAACGGCGGACGGTTTCTGCATAGTAAAGGATAACGGCAGGGGTATACCCACAGGCATAAACAAGGAGGAAGGTATTTCGGGCGTGGAGCTTGCTCTGACCAACCTCAATGCGGGCGGCAAGTTCGGCGGCGGAAACAAGGCGGGCGGCTACAAGATATCTTCCGGCCTTCACGGCGTGGGCGTTTCGTGCGTCAACGCGCTTTCCGACACGCTTGTCGCGGAAGTATGCCAGAGAGGGCATATGTTCAGACAGACCTATCATTGCGGTATCCCTGAACATCCGCTGGAGATTGTGGGCGATACCGACGCAACGGGCACTTCCATAAGTTTCCATCCCGACCCCGCCATGTTCGAGACGACTGACTTCAGCTATGAAACGTTAAAGACGTTGCTCAGGGAGCTTTCCTATCTCAACAAGGGGCTTACGCTCACGCTTTCTGACTATCGCGACGGCAAGGAAAAGCACGACACATTCTGTTACGAAGGCGGCGTTGTTCACTTCATAACGGATATCAACGAGGGCAAGAACGTACTCTTTGCTCAGCCCGTGTATTTCGAGGCGAACGAAGGCGACGACACTTTCCTCGAATGTGCAATACAGTATAACGACGGATATTCGGAACAGATTTTCCCCTTCTCCAACAATATACGCCAGCCCGACGGCGGCACACATCTGGAGGGCTTCAAGCAGGCGCTTACCAAGGTAATAAACGACTGCGGACACAGGCTCAATGTGCTAAAGGAAAACGATAAACTCTCCGGCGAGGATGTAAGGGAGGGCATAACCGCGGTCATCTCCGTCAAAATAGCAGACGCACAGTACGAAAGTCAGACCAAGGCAAAGCTATGCTCCACCTACGTAAGGGGCTTCGTATATAAGGCTGTCGTCGACAAGTTCGGCACCTATCTGGAGGAACACCCCGCTGAAACGCGCGAACTCGTAATGCGCTGCATAACCGCGCAGAGGGCGAGGGACGCGGCAAGACTTGCGCGCGAGGAGACGAGAAGAAAGGGCGTGCTGGAATCTACCAAACTGCCCGGGAAGCTTGCCGACTGTTCCGACAAACGCCCTGAACTTTGCGAAATATACATTGTAGAGGGCGATTCCGCGGGCGGCACGGCAAAGCAGGGCAGGGACAGGCGCTTTCAGGCAATACTTCCCTTAAGGGGCAAAATTCTCAACGTCGAAAAGGTGCGCATAAACCGCGTGCTGGAAAACGAAGAGATAAAGGCCATGATAACGGCGTTCGGCTGCGGCATACAGGATAACTTTGACGAGAGTAAGCTCCGCTATGACCGCATAATAATCATGACCGATGCCGATGTCGACGGCTCTCACATAAGAATACTACTGTTGACGTTCTTCTTCAGGTATATGCGCCCGCTTGTCGAAAACGGACATGTCTATGCCGCACAGCCGCCCTTATACAAGGTATCCGGCAAGGGCATAGAGGACACCTATCTCTACGACGACGCCGCGCTTGAAAAGTTCCGCAGCGAACATCCCGACGGAAAGTTCGAACTTCAGCGCTACAAGGGTCTCGGAGAGATGAACAAGGAACAGCTTTGGGATACGACTATGGACCCCGCAAAGCGCACGCTGGTAAGAATAAACGTGGAAGACGCAGTCGAGGCGGACAAAATGTTTGCCCTTCTGATGGGCGAGCAACCCGAACTCCGCCGTCAGTTCATAGAAGAAAACGCAAAACTCGTGGAAGAGTTGGATATTTAAGGGGGACAGAAAATTATGGCAAAGAAACAAACCAGCCCCGAACTTACCGAAGAATTCGTCAAGACCCTTGCGATGACCAAGATGCTCGAAGTCGAAGTCGATGAGGAGCTTAAAAAATCATTCATAGCTTACGCAATGGCGGTCAACGTTTCAAGGGCTATACCCGACATAAGGGACGGTCTCAAGCCCGTTCACAGGCGGATTCTCTATTCCATGCACGAACTCGGGCTATACAACGACAAATCGTTCAGAAAGTGCGCCAGAATAGTCGGTGACTGCCTCGGTAAATATCACCCTCACGGTGACTCGTCGGTGTACGACGCGCTTGTAAGGCTTGCGCAGGACTTTACCATTAACCTGCCTCTCGTGGAAGGACACGGCAACTTCGGTTCCGTCGACGGCGACCCCCCTGCGGCCATGAGGTATACGGAGGCAAGGCTTTCAAAGATAGCCGCAGAAATGCTACGCGATCTCGACAAGGAAACGGTAGATTTCTATCCCACGTTCGATGACCAGGGTATGCAGCCCACCGTGCTTCCTTCGCGCTTCCCCAATATGCTTGTAAACGGCTCTGACGGCATTGCCGTGGGCATGGCTACAAATATACCGCCCCATAACCTCGGCGAGGTAATAGACGGCATCTGCGCGATGATAGACAATCCTGACATCGACGTTGACGAACTCATGCAGTATATTCCTGCCCCCG
>CALVXA010000017.1 GCA_944368635.1 uncultured Clostridia bacterium | reverse complement strand
GAACCCTGTCCCATGTGCATGGGCGCGGCGCTCAACGCCCGCATAAAGAAAATTTACTTTGGCGCGCCCGAGGATAAAGGCAGGTCGCTGACGGAAGAAATTGCCTCCGCCAACTTACTCAACCACCGCGTCGAGATAGAAGGGGGAGTTATGGAAAGCGAGTGCAGACAGATACTTTCTGACTTTTTTTCTGATATGCGCAGGCGGGAAAAGCAAAAAAAGCAGTCTGTGGCGGATGAGGAAGGGGACGAACCGCTGAAGTCAGACAGCTGATGTCTTGCCGATTATGCATTGCGGTAACTAATTAACAATTTGTGGTTAATTTTATTACATATTTATTTCAGTCAATTATTGATTGACTTTATCGCTTACAGCGGGTAAAATTGAATTGACCGTCAAGGCGGACAAAAAATTTCTCTGTACTGAAGTAATGCGGGCGGCAAAGCCGGCATTAAATATTTTACGAATGAAATCGGAGGCAAAAAAACCTAATGATCAATCACGGCAGCGAGATTAAAATTTTTTCTGGCAACTCCAACAGACCTCTGGCGGAGAAGATTGCGGCACAGCTGAACACCACACTCGGCGAAATGGAAGTAACCCACTTTTCCGACGGTGAAATCTATGTCCGCTACGACGAAACGGTAAGGGGCAAGGACGTGTTCCTCATTCAGTCCACAAGCTATCCCGTAAACGCCAACCTCATGGAGCTCCTCATCATGATAGATGCGGCAAAGCGCGCCAGCGCGGGGCGTATCACGGCGGTAATTCCCTATTTCGGCTATGCCCGTCAGGACAGAAAGGCGCGTTCGAGGGAACCCATAACCGCAAAACTTGTTGCTAACCTGCTTACAAGCGCGGGCGCGGACAGGGTGCTGACAATGGATCTCCATTGCCTCCAGATCCAGGGCTTTTTCGATATCCCCCTCGACAACCTCGTGGGCGGACCTACACTCTATAACTATTTCAAACCCAAGGTGGACGAAAACTTCGTCGTGGTATCCCCCGACATAGGCTCCGTCGCCAGGGCAAGGAAAGTTGCCGCAAGAATGGACGCTAAAATGGCAATAATCGACAAGCGCCGTCCCAAGGCAAACGTAATGGAAGTCATGAACATAATAGGCGACGTGAAGGGCAAGAACTGTCTCATGGTCGACGACATGATAGATACCGCGGGCACGATAGTGCAGGGCGCGAAGGCGCTTAAGGAAGCGGGCGCAAAGGAAATCTATGCCTGCTGCTCGCACGGCGTGCTGTCGGGTCCCGCAATAGAAAGGCTTGCTTCTTCGCCCATAACCGAACTTGCAATGCTCGACACCATCAACATTCCCCAGGAGAAGATGCTTCCCATATTCAAGATGATTTCCACCGCAGGCATTTTTGCAGCCGCGATAGAGAACGTCTATATGGACAAGCCCATGTCCAAGATTTACGACTGATTGCAGCCGTAAAGAGGGGTGCGTTGCAGGCGGAATATTCACTGTCGCCGCAGCGCGTCCGCGGACATTTAGAACAGATAACTATATGCGAAGTCAGTGACGGGCAACGGTGCAGAAAAATCTGCCCGCGCCCGTCAGTTTTTTTATTGCGCGCGACTTATTCGGGCGGGCGAGGTGTATATGTATATTATAGTCGGGTTGGGCAACCCCGAAGAAAAGTATGCCAGAACCTTTCACAACATGGGCTTTCTTGCCGTGGGCGATGCGGCAAATATTCTCGGCGTCAGGTTCAGAAAGCGCGAGTGTGAGGCAATAACGGCGGAAGCTTACGTCGGCGGGGAGAAGATAGTGCTTGCAAAGCCCCTAACTTATATGAATAATTCGGGCAGAGCGGTCAAGCAGCTGCTTGCAAAGTATAAGACGGACGCCTCTCATCTTGTAGTGATTTACGATGATTATGATCTGCCTAAGGGCAAAGTGCGCATACGTCCCCAGGGCAGTGCGGGTACGCATAACGGCATGCGCTCCGTAATTGCCGAAACGGGCACGTGCGATTTCGCCCGCATAAGGGTGGGCATACGCGACCCGCAGATAAGCGTGCCCATTATGAACTATGTGCTTTCCAATGTCAGGGAGGAGGACTACGATTTGTTTGTCTCCGCCTGCAACCGTGCGGCAGAAGCAGCCGTCGCGCTTGCCAAAGGCACCCCCTGCGAGCTGGTAATGACGGCGTATAACGGGTAAAGGTAAAGGTGAACAGAAACTTTTTCACTGCCGAAAATTTAAAGGGTGACTTTCAGTCGCTCGTGCAGGACATCCGCCTCGGGACTCCGACGGCGGTTTTCGGCGTGTCCGACAGCATGAAGTATCTTACTGCGGGACTTATAGACGGCAGAATACTTTACGTTGCGGCAGATTCCGTGGCGGCAAACAGGGCATATGCCGCCCTTGCCGTACTTTCTGGCAAAAAGTGCGCGCTCATATCTCCCAAGGATGATGTCCTGCTGTATAAGGAGGCCGCATCTAAAGACTCGCTTTACAGGAGAATAGAGGGCATAAGCGCGCTGTTCGGCGGCGCGGAGATAGTTGTCGCCGAGGTGGAGGCGCTCATGCAGCTTTTCCCGTCCGCATTGCCCTGCATAGAACTCTGCGCGGGAAAGGAGTATGACTACGCTTCTCTCCCGTCAAAACTCATCTCCATGGGATACACCAGGGAGGAGACGGTGGAAAGCAAAGGGTCTTTCGCCGTCAGGGGCGATATACTCGACATATTTCCCGTCGGGCGAGACACCCCCGTAAGGGTGGACTTTTTCGGCGATGAGGCGGAAAGAATACGCCCCTACGACCCCGTCAGCGGGGAGAGAATGGAAGACGCAAAGTCTGTGCTTATTCTGCCCGCCACGGATTGTTTCATAGAAGAGGATGAAAAGCCGACGCTGCTTGCGCGAATACGCAGGAACGTGCGCGAGTGCAGGGATATACATTCAAGGCAGAGACTTTCCGACATTGCTGACAGGCTGGAGCGGAATTTGGCTTCTGGCGCACCATTTGCGGGACAGGATTTCTTATTCCCCGAACTGAAATGCGCGCGGAGCATATTCAACATTCTGCCGCAGGATACAAAAATTGTTTTCGACGAGTGCAAGAGCATTTATGACAGACTGTGCGCGGCAGAAAAGGAACACGGCGAAAGGTACGAGGAGCTGCGCGGAGGCGGAGAGGTGTGCGACTTTTCTCTTATGCAGCTCATGTCCTCGGAAGATTTCATGCAGGGTGTAAAGAAATATGTAAACGTCGCTTTACAGACATTTACCACGGAACTGCGCTTCTTCAGTCCGCTCAGGACGTATAACCTGCGTTGCGTGCCCTCTCCTTCCTATCTCAATTCCCTGCCCTCGCTCGTCACGGACGTAAAGAATTGGCTTTCGGGCGGGTACAGGGTGTTAATCTTTACGGGCGGCGTAAAGCGGTACGAAAAACTGTCCGAACTTCTGGACGAGGAGTACGTCTCGGCGGACGTTCTTCCCGACAGGCTGGACGCGCTTAAGTATGTTGCGCTCTCCTCGGAAGAGCTGGCGCACGGCTTCATACTGCACGAATGCAAGCTTGCCGTCGTCGGAAGCGGCGACGTGTTCACAAAGTCTGTAACCAAGCGCATAAGGCGCAGGCGCGGAGATATGTTCTCCGCCCCCGAAATCGGCGATTATGCAGTACACGAAAAGCACGGCGTCGGCAAGATAGTCGGCACGAAAAAGATAGAGACGGGCGACGGCATTAAGGAATATGTTGCCCTTTCCTACCGCGGCGGCGATATGCTGTATCTGCCCGTCGAACAGATGGACACACTCTCCAAATATGTCGGGGACGGACAACCCACGCTCTCAAAAATTGGCGGTGCGGAGTTTGAAAGGGTAAAGGAGAGGGTGCGCGCCTCCATAAAAAAGCTTGCCTTCGACCTCAAAAAACTCTACGCCGAAAGGAGCGAGCGCAAGGGATACTGCTTCCCCGAAAACGCCGCCATGATGGAGGAATTCGAACAGGCGTTCACTTACGAAGAAACGCCCGACCAACTCACCAGCATAGAGGAAATAAAGGCGGATATGTGTTCCGACAAGGTCATGGACAGACTGCTCTGCGGCGACGTCGGCTACGGCAAGACGGAAGTCGCCCTGCGCGCCATTTATCTGTGCGTGCTGGGGGGCAAGCAGGCTGCTCTCATGTGTCCCAGCACAATTCTTTCCGAGCAGCACTACAACACCGCGTGCGAACGTTTCAGGGAATTCGGCGTGCGCGTTGAAAAGCTGAACAGGTTCAAAACGCCCAAGGAGCAGGAAAAGACGCTTGCAGATCTGAAGGAAGGAAAGATTGACCTGATAATCGGCACCCACCGCCTGCTCTCGCAGGATGTGAAGTTCTACGACCTCGGACTGCTTGTCCTCGACGAAGAACAGCGTTTCGGCGTGGAGCACAAGGAAAAGATAAAGAATGTAAAGAACACCGTAGACTGCCTTACCATGACGGCTACGCCCATCCCCCGCACGCTTCATATGTCGCTTGCGGGCATAAGGGATATAAGCACTATAAACACGCCTCCCACGAAGCGCCTGCCCGTGCAGACATATGTTGTGGAGGAGACGGAAACCCTGATAAGGGATGCGGCTGTCAGGGAGATAACCAGGGGCGGTCAGGTGTTTATACTTTACAACCGCGTGGAGAGCATTTCCTCCTTTGCGGGGAGAATACAGGAAATCATACCGGAGGGCAAGGTAACTTATGCCCACGGCAGAATGGAGAAGAATTTGCTGGAAAACAACGTATTTTCCTTCTACCGCGGCGAAAAGAACATACTTGTCACCACGACCATAGTGGAGAACGGAATAGACCTGCCGAATGCCAATACCATAATTGTCATTGACGCCGACAGGCTGGGAATATCCCAGCTGTACCAGCTTCGCGGCAGGGTGGGCAGAGGCACGCGCCTCGCGTTTGCATATTTTACATTTAAGCCCGACAAGGTGATGACTTCCGAAGCTGCCGAAAGGCTCAAGGCTATAATGCAGTTCACGGAGCTGGGGTCGGGCTACAAAATAGCAATGCGCGACCTTGAAATAAGGGGTGCGGGCAACGTGCTTGGCGCCGAACAGCACGGGCATATGGACAAGGTGGGGTACGAGCTGTATTCCAAACTCCTTCGCGAGGAACTGACGGGCGAAAGGGCGTTCTCCGCAGAACTGGACATACACGTAGAAGCGTATATTCCCGAAACATATATAGAGAGCAGCGCGGGCAGAATGGACTGCTACAAGCAGATTGCCGAGATAAGGACGGTGGAGGACTACAAGCGGGTGCTTCGTTCGGTGGAAGAAAATTACGGCGCCATGCCTGACGAGGTGTTAAACCTCATGCTCATAGCCGTACTGAAGGCGTATGCCGGCATATTCAACGTCAGAAAGATAGTCGTGGACGGACAGGGGGGCATGCTCGAATTGCCGTCCGTGAACAGCCTCAGGGATACAAGACTCACTTCAGTAGCTTCCAGATATCCCGATGAAGTGACCATTTCCATGGCAAAGGTTCCCGCGCTGGTGTTTGCGCCTGCCGGTTCGCCGCGAAAGACAATGCTCGGAATGACTAAATTTTTGAAAAATGCGGCAAGTTTCAAATAAAATATATAAAAAAAGATTTGTCTTTGCGATTAAAATATTATATAATTATTTAAACTGCCCGAAACATAAATTGTTAATTGTTTTCAGTCATTAACTCAAGTTTCTGACAAATCCATGACGGAGAATTTAAATAATGAAATCTAAAGCGTTGATATGCGGAACATTGGCGGCGGCGGTTGCCATGACCACATTCGCAGGCTGCATCACGGACAACGAAAAGGACATGAAGCAGACTGTCGCAACAGTAAACATCACGAAAAGCGCAAACCTTGACGAAAGTCTGAAGCCCTATGCTGAAGCAATCGGCGATGACAATATTATCAAGCGCGAACTTATCGCAGCGTTCATAAACACGGGTGCAAATTACGTCAATTCGGGTTACAGCTACGCGGAGACTTTCAATCTTCTCGTCGACTCGCTCGTTGCGAACGCCGTTGTAACGCAGTATTCCATACTCTATGTGCTCAACGAAAAGGTAAATTCGGGCGATATTACGTTTGCCGATTACAAGGCAAAGTCCACGGAGACGGAGAAGCTTGAATATCTCCTCGGCGGTGCAAATTCCGACGGCGTGCGCACTGCAAAGTACACGCTGTATTCCTCGCTCAACGCCCTTCTCGACAGCTATGAAACGCAGTACCTCACGGAGGGCGACGACTATACGGGAACGGATACCCGCACAACCCCCGGCAACGTGGACACCACAAAGGAAGACTACGTGCCCCTTGGCGAAAACGGCGAACTCGACTACTATATCTATACAGGTTACGGCGACTACCTGCTCGAGAACGCCGGCGAGTACGAGCCGCAGGACGGCACCACCAAGATTTCCCGCCGCAAGGCTTATTCTACATTCATCTCCTATCTCAAGAGCAATTTCCTGCTCTCGGAGGAGGACGAGGATACCATTGACGTGCTCAGCCTTTCGTATGTCAAGGACGAATACGTCTCCCAGCTTCAGCAGTCCGTGATAGAGGAGTTCAACGACCTCTACAACGACAATCAGGAAAAGCTTATAAACACCGTGGAAAACGGCGTTTATACCTACATTAAAGATAAATACGACAATGCCAACGACGGCTTGCTTACCGAACAGGGCAACACTTACAACACGTCAAGCACGTTCGAGACTGCTCTCAACAACATCTCCGACACGTCGTTCGTGCTGTATGCGCCCAACACCGAAGGCGACACGGAATATGACGAAAATACCCAAAGCGACACATATGGCACATATGGCACTTACGGTTTCGTGTACAACATTCTGCTTCCTTTCTCGACGGTACAGCAGAGCAGGCTTGACGCCATTCAGAGCGCGCTCGAGGGCGATCTCATCACCCAGAGCAAATTCTATCAGGACCGTAACGAGCTGCTCAGGGGCATTGTGACCACGGACCAGCGCTCGGCATGGTTCAACGGCACGACGGACTACTCCTTCGATGCCGCAGAGACTGATCTTTCATATTTCGATAACGGAAATTCTGACAGGCATTACCTGTTCTTTGAAAACAACCTCACGAAACCTGACGAGTACGAAACGCTCACCAATTACTGGGGACGTTACACCTATAACGGCAAGGTTACCGAAAACGAAAACGGCAGCTATTCGCTCGTTCCCGAAAAGCTTACGATAGACGATATGCTCGAGGAGTTTGCCGCCTATATTGACTTTGTGCTCGGCGAAGGCAGTGTTGAATATCACGCAGGCGACACGATTAATGGCGGCACGACGGCTGACGATTTTGCTGCATACTACAACAACACGAAATTCACGAATGGCGATGACGAGGAGGAAATTGATTACTCCAAACTCGTCTATGCAACGGGCAAGATAAATCTTACACAGACAGACAAGGACGATATGTTTGTCGAGGATACAGACAGATATAAGGCAATGGCAGCCGTGAACGAACTTCAGTTCGCCTATACTACGGATACCGCCATACTCTCCGAATACCTCGGCTATTCCATTTCGGCTTACGAGACCAGCTACATCAAGGAATTCGAGTATGCCGCGCAGCAGGCTCTGAGAATGGGCGTGGGCGCATTCAAGGTCTGCGCGGGCGACTACGGCTGGCATCTCATCTATGTCGTCGATGCCTTCGAAACGGTAGGCGGCGAAGTGTACAGTCCCGAATGGACTGCCGAAAGAATAGAGGCGGAAGGTACGTTCGAAAACAAGTTCTACGAGTGGATAAAGGATTCCACGCTGTCCGGCGAAGTTTCGGCAAAGCGTTCGGCAATCATCAAGACTTTCATGGACGGTACTACCGTGACCAAGTATGAAAATACTTATGCCGATCTTCTGGAGATAGAAGGCTGATATGCAGTGGTGGCAGGCGGTCATTCTCGGACTTACGCAGGGACTTACTGAATTTTTACCTGTATCGTCGAGCGGGCATCTGACGTTTTTGCAGCGCGTGCTCGGAATCGACATAGGCGGGGCGGAACTGTTCTTCAATATAATGTTGCATCTCGGCACGCTTATCGCCGTTTGCATAATCTTCTGGAAGGACATACTTGCGCTGTTCAAAAAGCCCTTCAATACTCTGCTCTATCTGATAGTTGCAACCATTCCCGCAGCCATAGCGGGTCTGCTTCTTGACGATATAATAGAAGAGCATACTATGGGCGGTCCCTATGCGGCGATATTTCTCGGTTGCTTTTTCCTCGTCACGGCGGCGGTGCTGTTTGCAACGGAGCTGTACGTAAAAAGGCACAAAAAGACTTATCCGCTCAGCTGGCGGACGACCATCCCCATGGGACTTGCGCAGGCGGTAGCCATTCTTCCCGGAATTTCAAGGAGCGGTTCCACAATCTGCGCGGGTACATTTGCAGGCGCGGATGCCGAAAGCGTATCCAAGTTCTCCTTCATGATGAGTATACCAGTCATTCTGGGCAGTTTCGTCGTGGAGCTTGCAAAGGGCTTGATAGACAAGGAGGAGGGTTTTGCATATTCTTTCTCCGTCGCAGGTCCGCAGTTCGGTTGGTGCATTGCCATAGGACTTATAATTTCCGCACTGTCGGGGCTGTTTGCCATAAAGGTGATGCTTGCGGTCATAAAGAAGGCAAATTACAAGTGGTTCAGCCTGTACCTCGTACTGCTGGCAATTACATGCTTTGTGCTGTACAGTCAGGGACTTTTTAACTGAATTTTACGGCGGAGTTTTTCCGCCGTTATTTTTTGTTTGCCGTCAGCAGATTCGGCAACACGGCGTATTTCCGTTCATCTCCTTGATATGCGGCTATTTTGCGGGGTTGGCAAAAGTATGTCGGCACAAATTTTTTGCCCGAATAGTCTTGCTTTTACGGGCATAAAGTATTATAATTAAAATATAGTTGAATATACGGGGAGCTCGCGCGCGGTGTGCGATACGGGCTGAGAGGGAGGTGAAACCTCCGACCCTTACATCTGATTTGGGTAATGCCAACGTAGAGAAAATATGCTATCAGGTTATCGGCGTGAAGTTACCCTAATCGGGTGACTTCATTTTTTGTTTGGAAGGTAAAACGTGGTAAAAGTTAACGGAAAGCCGGAAGATGCGGCGGGCAGGACGCTTGCGCAGTACCTTGAGGAAAAGTCATTCGATTTTAAACGCGTCGCCGCGGAGCTGAACGGTGACATTGTGCCCAAGGCGCAGTACGACACAACCGTCTTGCGCGACGGGGACGAACTGGAAGTGGTAAGTTTTGTCGGCGGAGGCTGAAATGAGCATACCTACGCGCGAACAGATGCTTGCCGCCGCCGTTTCACGTCACGGCGAGGCAAATCAACGGGCAATAAGCTCGGCGTCGGTCGCAATCTGCGGACTGGGCGGAATAGGCAGCAATGTCGCAGTCGCGCTTGCGCGTGCAGGCGTCGGCAGGCTTGTGCTTGCAGACTTCGACAGGGTTGACGTTACCAATCTTCAAAGGCAGCAGTACAAGGCAACCCAGACGGGAATGCTAAAGACGCAGGCGCTAAAGGAAAACCTGCTCGAAATTGCTCCGTATATACAGATAGTAACGCATAATATAAGACTTACGGATGACAATGTCCGTACTGTAATAGCCGATTCGCAAATCGTATGCGAGGCATTTGACGATGCTCAGTGCAAGGCAATGCTGGCGGAAGCAGTGCTTGCGGGTTATACGGACAAGTACCTTGTCGCCTGTTCCGGAATGGCGGGGTTCGGCTCTCCCAATGCAATAAAGACCAGGCGCATTTCAGGTCGGTTTTACCTTTGCGGCGACGGCATAAGCGAGGTGGGCGAGGGGCTTGGACTGGTAAGTTCAAGGGTAATGCTGTGCGCGGCTCATCAGGCGCACACAATTTTAAGAATAATCACAGGGCAGACGGACGTCTGAATTTTTGGCTCCGCTGCACAGTAAAATATAAGGCAGGCAGATAATGGAAAATCAGGATAAACTCATTTTAGGCGGCAGGGAATTTTCTTCACGCTTTATACTCGGTTCGGGCAAGTACTCGATGAAGCTCATTCAGGCGGCGGTACAGGATGCAGGCGCAGAGATTATCACGCTTGCCGTCCGCAGGGCAAACACCAAGGAGCAGGAAAACATCCTCGACTATATCCCCAAGGGTGTGACGCTGTTGCCCAACACTTCGGGCGCAAGGACGGCGGAAGAGGCGGTGCGTATTGCACGTCTCGCGCGCGAGCTTGGCTGCGGCGATTTCATAAAGATAGAGATAATGCGCGACACCAAGTATCTCCTTCCCGACAATCAGGCGACAATCAGGGCTACTGAAAAACTTGCGGGCGAGGGCTTTGTTGTATTGCCATATATGTACCCCGACCTCAACGTCGCAAGGGACCTTGTCAGCGCGGGCGCGGCGGCAGTAATGCCCCTTGCCTCCCCGATAGGTTCAAACAGGGGACTTGCAACCCGCGATTTTATTAAAATATTGATTGACGAAATAGATTTACCCATAATTGTTGACGCAGGCATAGGCAAGCCTTCGCAGGCCTGCGAGGCTATGGAGATGGGCGCGGCGGCAGTCATGGCAAACACTGCGCTGGCTACCGCAGGCAACCTTACGCTCATGGCAAGCGCCTTCCGTCAGGCCATAGAGGCGGGCAGAAAGGCATATCTGTCGGGACTTGGCAGGGTACTCGTGCGCGGCGCGTCCTCTTCCGACCCCCTTACGGGCTTTCTCGGCGAGTGAGGTCTGGGAATGGAAAATAACTTTATAATTGACAATGAATATCTCTCCGCCGCAGCCATTGAAAAGAAGCACAGGCTGGAGACGGACCCCTCGTCCAGAACGGACCATATGCAGTATATGGAGGGGATGGAGGCAATAACATCTGACGTGCGCAGCGAAGTAATGGCGCACTTCGACTCCTACGATTACACCCGCTACACTGCGGCTGACGTTCGGGCTGCACTTGAAAGGGAGAATTGCACGGTGGAAGACTTCAAGGCGCTGCTTTCCCCTGCGGCAGAGCCCTTTCTCGAAGAGATGGCGCGCCGTGCAAGGCTGGAAACAAGCAGGCACTTCGGCAATACCGTCTATATGTTCACACCGCTGTACATTGCAAACTACTGCGAAAACTACTGCGTCTACTGCGGCTTCAACTGCTACAACCACATAAGGCGCATGAAGCTGGACATGTCACAGATAGAGCATGAAATGAAGGTCATTGCCGACAGCGGTATGGAGGAGATACTCATTCTTACGGGCGAAAGCAGGGCAAAGAGCGACGTCAGGTACATAGGCGAAGCGTGCAAACTTGCCCGAAAGTACTTCAAAAATGTAGGGCTCGAAATCTACCCGGTCAATACGGATGAATATGCCTACCTGCACAGTTGCGGCGCGGATTACGTCACGGTATTCCAGGAAACTTACGACAACGTAAAGTATGAAACGTTGCACCTGATGGGTCATAAGCGCGTCTGGCCGTACAGGTTCGAAGCACAGGAAAGGGCGCTCATGGGCGGAATGCGCGGCGTTGCGTTTTCAGCGCTTCTCGGGCTCTCCGACTTCCGCAAGGACGCGCTCGCAACGGGGCTGCACGCCTATTATCTTCAGCGCAAGTACCCCGCTGCGGAGATATCGCTCTCCTGCCCGAGGCTCCGTCCCATTATCAACAACGACAAGATAAATCCCCTCGACGTGGGCGAAAGGCAGCTCTGTCAGGTTCTGTGCGCCTATCGCATATTCCTGCCGTTTGCAGGAATAACCGTCTCCTCCAGGGAGAGCGCGAAGTTCCGCAACGGCATAGTGCGCATTGCCGCCACAAAGGTGTCTGCCGGCGTTTCCACGGGCATAGGCGACCACGAAAGCAAGTATACAGGCAAGAAGGCGCAGGGCGAAGAGGGGGACGAACAGTTTGAAATAAACGATTCCCGCAGCCTGGAGAGCATGTACGACGACATGACGCAGGAGGGGCTTCAGCCCGTGCTGAACGACTACATAGATGTCTGACATTGTCTGCGTTACCTCCTCCCGACTTTGCGGTGAAGATTTTCTTTCAAGGCTTGAAAGCATAGCCGCCGCCCGCCCCCGAGCAATAATCCTGCGCGAAAAACAGCTGGACGAGGGTGAATATTCCATTCTTGCTGCCCGAACAAAGGGAATTTGCGCGAAGTATTCGACGCCTCTCATTCTGCACAGCTACACTCGCGTAGCGCTCTCGCTGGGGGTAAATGCGGTTCACCTGCCTATGGGCATACTGATGCAAACTCCCCGCGATACGCTTTCCCGCTTTTCAACGCTCGGCGCGTCCTGCCACAGTCCCGAGGATATCCGTGCGGCAAAGGGAATGGGTTGCACATACGTGACGCTCGGCAACATTTTCCCTACTCAGTGCAAACCGGGACTGGAGGGTAAAGGGCTGCAGTTTCTGAAAGAATGTTGCATAAATGCTGGCATTCCCGTCTGGGCGATAGGCGGTATATCTGTGCGCAACATCTCCTCCGTGCGCATGGCCGGTGCGCAGTGCGCCTGCATTATGGGCGCATTCATGCAGTGTAAAGATGTGGGCGCGCTTATGAATGAATTGCAAGGCGGTGAAGATTATGTCCGTTGAAAGACGCGAGCTGACGTTATATGCAATAACCGACGGCGAAAGAACTACCTGCGAACAGGTTGAACTTGCCATAAGGGGCGGCGCAACCATTGTTCAGATAAGGGAAAAGAATATTACGCATGACGAGTACGTACTGCGCGCAAGGCAAATGAAAGCTGTCTGCGACAGGTATAGAGTAAAACTCATTGTCAACGACGACGTCTCAGTCGCGCTTGAAAGCGGAGCAGACGGCGTACACGTCGGCGCGGAAGATGCGCCCGTGGACAGTATAAGGGGCATGGTGTCAGAATATGCGCTTGCAAAGGGCATGACTTTGGGACAGGCAAATGCGCTGGCGCAGAAGTTTATAGTCGGCGCTACCGCAAAGACGAGCGGGCAGGCAATTTCCGCCGAGAGGAGCGGCGCTGACTATCTGGGTTGCGGCGCCGTCTTTGTCTCTCCTACGAAGAAAAATGCCATAAGAATTACGGAGGAAAGGCTTGCAGAAATCGTCTCGGGCGTCCGTATTCCCGTCGTGGCGATAGGCGGAATAAACGCCCGCAATGCCGCAAGTCTGCGCGGTTGCGGAATAAGCGGAATAGCCGTCGTCTCCGCGATTTTCGGTTCTGACGACGTATTTTCGGCTGCTGTCGCACTCAAGGACGTTGCAAGGGAGGTAATTGGTTGAACGGCGTAATTTTTGACCTTGACGGTACCATACTCGATTCAATGGGGCTGTGGGAGGATATTGTGGAAAGATATCTGAAATCTCTCTCTGTGCCCGTTAAAGAGGGTGTAAGTACGGGCATTTTAAGTCTTTCATTTGCAGAGGGCGCGGAATATATAAGGCAAAACTTCCTGCCCGATAAGTCATCGCAGGAGATAGGCGACGGCATAAACGACCTTGTGGAGAATATTTATAAGTATGAGTTGGCTGCCAAAGAGGGCATGACGCAGTTTATAAGCCGCCTTTACGGGGCTGGCGTTCCCATGTGCGTGGCAACGTCCAACTGTTTCAGGTCGGCGCGCGCTGCTTTGGAAAGACTTGGCGTAGCCCATTGTTTCAGACATCTTTTCACCAGCGATGAAGTCCCCCGCGGGAAGACTGACCCCGAGATGTATTTAAAGGCGGCGGCATACATGAATTCACCCGTAGCAGCCACCTGGGTTCTTGAAGATGCTCCCCATGCGTTGAAGTCGGCAAAGGGCGCAGGGTTCAAAGTTGCCCTCGTAAGGGAAAAAGAGTGGGAGAAGGAGAGAAGCAGTTCGCTTGCTCTTGCTGACTTTGCGATAGATTCTCCCGCCGACCTGGATACGTTGTATTATAAAATTGTCGGACAGAAGTAAGTCAAAAGAAAAATTATAACCAACAAAGATATATAACGACGGATTGAGGGCACCGCCTTCCGCCGTTCAATAAAACAATGCGAGGTATTTATGCACACAGCATTGACAATCGCGGGGAGCGATTCCTGCGGAGGCGCCGGCATTCAGGCAGATATCAAGACAATGACTGCGTTAAAAGTTTATGCAACGTCAGTCATAACGTCCTTGACTGCGCAGAACACGACCGGCGTATTCGCCGTAAGTCCCTGCTCTGCGGATTTCCTGCAGGCGCAACTGCAGGCAGTATTCACCGATATCCCGCCCGAGGCCGTAAAGACAGGTATGATTTCAACGGCAGAGCAGGCGGAAGTTATCGCCCGCTCTCTTAAATTATACGGGGCGAAAAACATCGTGACAGACACTGTATTCAGCTCTACAAGCGGAAAACGTTTCACTCAGTCTGACGCGCTGGACGTGCTTGAAAGTCAGCTTTTCCCCATTGCGGCGCTCATAACCCCCAACATTGCGGAAGCGGAAATTCTGGTGCGGCGCGGTCGTGGCTGCGCGCACATAACGGACGTAAACGACATGATTTCCGCCGCGGAATACCTTTCTGGCAGATATGGTTGTTCCGTTCTCGTCAAGGGCGGGCACCTTGCGGGCGAGGCTGTCGACGTGCTTGCAGAGAGCGGCGGACATACGCAAATTTTCACGGCAGAGCGCGTAGACAATGCAAACAGTCACGGAACGGGCTGTACGCTCTCAAGCGCTGTTGCTGCATATCTCGCCGTGGGTAAAAGCCTGGCGGAAGCCGTGCGCCTTGCAAAGCAATATCTTACAGGTTGTCTTAAGGCGGGGCTGGCGCTCGGCAAAGGCAGGGGACCCATGAACCATATGTGGAACCTTGCGACTGAACAAAAATAAAAACAAACTTTGAAAATTAAAACAGGAGACTGAAATATGAGAAACTACGCAACACAGATGGAGGCGGCAAGAAAGGGCATAGTCACCGAACAGCTAAAAAAAGTGGCTGAAAAGGAAAACATGACCGTGGAGGAACTTATTCCCCTGGTCGCCTGCGGCAAGGTGGCAATACCCGCAAACAAGAACCACAAATGTCTTGACCCTGAAGGCATAGGTTCCATGCTCAGGACGAAGATAAACGTCAACCTGGGCGTGTCCAGGGACTGCAAGGACTACAATGTGGAGATGCAGAAAGTAATGGCTGCCGTAGACATGGGCGCGCACGCCATAATGGACCTTTCGTCCCATGGCGACACTACGCCATTCCGCTGTAAGCTCACGTCGGAGTGTCCCGCAATGATAGGCACCGTTCCCGTGTACGATTCGGTAATACACTATCAGAGAGACCTCGATACTCTTACCGCCAAGGACTTCATAGACGTCGTCCGCCTGCATGCAGAGAACGGCGTGGATTTTGTTACCCTCCACTGCGGCATAACGCGCAAGACGATAGATCAGATCAAAAAGCACAAGCGCAAGATGAATATCGTCAGCCGCGGCGGCTCTCTCGTGTTCGCGTGGATGTGCATGACGGGCAACGAAAATCCCTTCTATGAGTACTATGATGAAATACTCGACATATGCCGCGAATACGACGTCACCATATCGCTCGGCGACGCATGCCGCCCCGGTTGTCTTGCAGATGCAACGGATGTATGCCAGATAGAGGAACTTGTGCGCCTCGGCGAGCTGACAAAGCGTGCGTGGGCAAAGGACGTTCAGGTAATGGTGGAGGGTCCAGGACACGTTCCCATGGACCAGATTGCCGCAAACATGAAAGTGCAGCAGACGATATGTCAGGGCGCGCCTTTCTATGTTCTCGGACCCATTGTGACGGACATTGCGCCCGGCTACGATCACATAACCTCTGCAATAGGCGGCGCCATTGCCGCAATGAACGGCGCGGCGTTCCTGTGCTACGTGACGCCTGCGGAACATCTCGCTCTGCCCAATGTGGACGATGTAAAGCAGGGCATAATCGCCTCCAAGATTGCCGCTCACGCCGCAGATATAGCAAAGGGGATAAGAGGGGCAAGGGATATCGACGACAAGATGGCTGATGCGCGCAGAAGGCTTGACTGGGAAGGACAGTGGGCGTGTGCGATTGACCCCGAGACGGCAAAGGCGATACGCGCCGACAGAAGTCCGGAGCACGATGACACCTGCTCCATGTGTGGCAAGTTCTGTGCAGTAAGAAGCATGAACAAGGCGCTTTCGGGCGAACACATTGACATACTCTGACAAAGTAATCTTTTTACAACCGTAAAAAATATGCGGTTAGTCTGCCGTAAAGTTCAGGCGGCGGAGGCATTTATTGCCTCCGCCGCCTGTTTTTTTAGCGTATTCTTATATAATTTAAATCGTTTATCGTGATGGGAAATCGTTAATGTGGTTACCGACTGTCAGATTTTCTGCTCTGCCCTGTGTCCCAATTTTGCGTGCGCAAGCGCTTTCTTTTCCGACTTTGCGCGCTCCTTGCCGAGGAAGAAGAGCGCAACACTTCCCGGACCTGCGTGCGAACCGGTGCATATCTCGAACATATTTATCACAACCTCCTTCGCTCCGCGCTCCAGAAGCATCTGCTTTAATGCAAGCGCGTCTTCAAGGCTGTCTGCGTGCGTTATTGCCACAATCTGGTTTTCGGGGTTTTCAGCATTGGCCTTGAAGGTGTCCGCAAGCTTGGCAAGAGCCTTTTTTCTGCCCCTTTCAGCGCTCATGAACACTATCTTGCCGTTTTCGTCCGCCCACAGCACGGGTTTTATGTTC
This sequence comes from uncultured Clostridia bacterium, assembly GCA_944368635.1. Lineage (GTDB taxonomy): Bacteria > Bacillota > Clostridia > Christensenellales > Borkfalkiaceae > Coproplasma. The sequence goes on along the minus strand of CALVXA010000017.1, from coordinate 4,707 downwards.
AGAATTGTGCCTGCTATTGCAAGCGTAGCCGAAATTCTGCCGCCGCGCTTCAGGTACTTAAGCGAAGATACGGTAAAGACGGAGTTCATCCTCATCTTATTTTTTTTCATCCAGTCCGCACAGGATTCAAGGCTCTGTCCCATGTCGGCAAGTTTTGCTGCGTACACGGCGAACAGTCCTTCGCCGAGCGAGGCATTGTAACTGTCGAACACAACCATCTTTCTGTCGGGATACTTCTTCATCAGTTCTTCAGCGGCGAAGTTTGCCTGTGCATTTGTGCCGCTTATAGTAGAAGACATGGTTACAAACAGCACGTTTCTTCCTGCCTCGAAGGAAGGGGTAACGGCTTCTATTATTTTCCCGGCGTTGACGAGGGTTGTCTTGGTTGACTTATCTTCGCGCATGGCGGCATAGAACTTTTTTGCAATGTCATCGGAAGGCATTCCTTTAACGTACGTTTCCAGCTCCTCGCCTTCAATGTTCACCGAATAGGAAACGACCTTTATGTCGTTTTGCTCTATCATCTCGTCTGTAAGATTTGCTGCGGAGTCTACAAAAATGTCAAAATTTCTCATTGTCCACCCTGTAATGTTTAATAATTTGCGCTGTGCGCATTGCCTGTGCCCAATATAGATTTATCCCGTGGCGTATCTTTTTTGCTGTAATCGTCGCAGGCAAGCGGTTTGAATTCTTCGGAATTGAACATACATTAAAAACTGTAATGTCATAAATCAATTACGGAAAACGCTGTACTGTTCGCGACTTGCGCAACGGTGGGGCAAAAGGTACGTCGTTGCAGTAAAGCCTGCGGCATGATGGCGGCGGCTCAACAGGTTGCGCTCCGTCATTGTGCCCGCAAGCAATATTAGTATAGTCGCAATCACTGCAAAATACAATGACGGACGGGGCGTAAAAGCTCTATACTGTGGCGCAGGACGTCAACAAAACGCCAAAAGTATTCTACCGTCAGAAAAAAACACTCTACTGACGGTAGAGTGCAGGAAAAAGTATTGATTTCCTGTGCAAATTGTGTTATAATCCGCTTATGAAAGACGTCAAGGAAATTATTGCCGAAAATCTCATTCGTCTGAGACAACAGGCAGGACTTACGCAGTTGCAGCTTGCCGAAAAGCTCAACTATTCGGATAAAGCCGTCTCCAAGTGGGAGCGCGGGGAATCTATACCTGACCTCCGCGTGCTCATTCAGCTGGCGGACATATATCACATAAGTCTTGACGATATCGTAAGGGAGCAGACCGAAAAGGTGGTCAGACCGAGGCTGAATCTCTTCAAGCGTCATATTTTAATAACATTGCTTTCTGTGGGGCTGGTCTGGGTGCTGGCAACGGGTGCGTATATGATAGTGTTCTATACACAGGCCAGTCGCTATGCGTATCTTTCGTACGTCGTTGCGCCCTTTGTCTCGGCAATAGTTTTAACTGTATTTTCCGCGCTGTGGTACAGCAGACTCGTGCTTGCGGCGTCTGCTTCGGCAATTGTCTGGTCAATAGTTCTTATCGTCAATCTGTTCATTCTCGCATTCATGAAGGAAACTGCATTGTGGCCTTTTTACGTCGTTGCAGGCGGGGTGCAGGCGCTTATAATTGCATGGTTCATACTGCGAAAAATTCAGCGCCCGAACAGGGAAAAAAAGTGAAGCGGTAAAATTAAATGTCTTTACCGCTCATCTTCAGTCACTTAATTTCAGTATTAAAATGAGCGCGTTGCCGTGTTGCTTTTGACAATGCGCATATAAAAAACAGATCAATATTAAAAGGGGTTTAAAAATGTATCAGTTATTCTGCGATTCCAACTGCGAACTCTGGCATACGACCGTGAAGGAACTCGGCCTCAACGTCATAAAAATGCCCTATACGCTCGAAGGACAGGAGTACTTCTACGACATGGGCGAGAATACAGATCTCCGTCACTTTTTCGATGCGATGAAAGCGGGAGAAGTGCCCAAGACCAGCGCCCTCAACGAGGCCATTTATCTCGACTATTTCGAGCCTGTTCTTGCACGGGGCGAGGACATTTTCTACGTAAGTTTCTCCCACAAGATGAGCAAGACGTTCGATTCCATGGACAGGGCAATAGCCACGCTCAAGAAAAAATATCCTGACAGGGAAATACGCTGTGTAGATTCGCTTTCAATCTCTATGGGTTGCGGTTTTGTCGTCTACTATGCTGCGCTCAGGTATAGGCAAGGCGCTACCATGGACGAACTTGAGGAGTATGTAAAGGACCTTGCGGCGCACACGGCAACCTTCTTTGCGGTTGAAGACCTTACATATCTCTATCGCGGCGGAAGAGTGTCTGGCGTTTCAAAGGTAGTGGGCAATCTTCTCGGAATTAAACCCGTCCTTCATTTTGACGAGGAGGGAAAAATCGTCAACATCTCCAAGGAGAGGGGCTTCAAGAGGGCGCTTTCGGCAATGCTAAACTACATGAAGACCAGGGGCGAGGACGTGGATAAGTATAAAATCGTCGTCATCCATGCAGATTACAAGGATATGGCTGATAAGTTTGTGGAGAGCATAAAGGCAGAATATCCCGCGGCGGACGTTGTTGTTCAGCTTGTCGGTCCCGTAATCGGCGCGCACTGCGGCCCCGGAACCGTCGGACTTATCTTCCACTGCAAGGAGAAATAATGTTGTCTTTAGTCGTAAGCGGCGAAAGTCTTTACCTCTGCCTTAAGGCAGGGGTAAAATTTTTTGTTGCGCCCTCGTCTGGTTGACATAATTTCTAAAATTAGTATAATGGACAATATGCAGAAGGATGGTGTCGCCGTTGGCGGCGTCGCCGCAGAGTGCGGCAGTCAGACTGAAATTTCATACGAAAAAGTCCTGGAGCTCGCCCTTGAAATAGGGGTGGGCTTATTGTCGAGCGGTGGCTCCGTTTCGCGCGTGGAGACGGCTGTTGACAGAATATGTATGGCATACGGGGCAGGCGAAGTGAATGTGGCGGCGTTCCCCTCCATGGTCATAGCTTCCGTAAGAACGCGGGATGACAGGGAAGTTTCATTCATGAAGAGGGTGTATTCGTCCACCAACAACCTTCATTTGCTGGAAAAATATAACCAGCTCTCGCGCGATGTATGCGCAAAGAAGGTGGACATAGATTCGGGACTGCGCCGCTCATTCGAAATTTCGCACGTAAAACCGAGGGACAAGCGGCTTACAGTGCTGGGCGCGGGGCTTGTATCCGCCACATATTCCGTATTTTTCGGCGGCTCCATTGCCGATTGCCTGCCCGCATTCATCGTCGCGTTCGTCATGCAGTCCATGTACGAGGTGCTGAATTCCCGTTCCCTCAACGCATATGCAACAACATTCATATTGTCCCTTCTGGGCGGCGTGCTCAGCATATCGCTTTGCAAACTTTTTCTGCTCTGCGGGCTTGTCTGTCACGGATCTATGGTCATGATAGGCTCCATAATGATCCTAATACCGGGTTTGCTTATGACAAATGCCGTGCGTGACCTTTTCACGGGCGACCTCATGAGCGGGTCGTTTCAGATTCTGAACGCACTACTTCTTACAGTGGTGATTGCCGCAGGGTACGGTCTTTCAGTAGTAATATTCGGCGGTATTGCAGATTTTGTGCCCATCACGTTGCGTACGGGATGGCAATATTATACATATTTTCTTGTGTCGGGCACGCTCGGCGCGGCTTCGGTCAGCATGTTCTTCAACCTCAACCCCAAGCGGCTTGCCTGGGGACTTATCGCCGCATTCCTGACCCTGCTGGTATATCTCGGAGTTGTCGCCCTGATGGGCGAGGAGCAGGTATTCGCGGTGATTTTCATCGCCACGCTGTTTGCCGCCATGTTTTCCGAAGTGCTTGCAAGGGTGGTAAAGATGCCTGCGACAGTGGTGCTCGTCCCTGCAATAATCGCGCTCGTTCCCGGCAGTTCGCTTTATTATACGGTCGAAGCGGTGACGGCGATGCACACGCAGCTTGCGCTTGATTACGGCTTCGTATGTCTGATGACATTGCTCGGCATAGCCGTGGGCGTATGCGTCGCAACCATAGTCTTTACGCTTATCAACCCCGTAAAACTGCGCTATTACATGAAGTTCAGGTTTAACCAGAAGACAAGGGCGGAAAAGTATGGCGCAAAGGGAGGCGCGGCGGAAAACGGACAGACTTCTTTAAGTTCTGCGGCAATAGCAGCGACCCAAGAAGGAGAGACGACGGGCGGACAACCGGACTCAAATATTGAGATATATTCGTACGGAAAGGATGCAAATCGTCAATCTGACGTACGGCATTGTGACGGAACGGACGCCATGACGGGCAACGCAGCCGCGGCTGAAACAAACTGTGGCAAAGCGGAACAACCTGGAAACCGCAACAATCACGCAGAGCAACAAAAATAATCTGGTAAATCAGAGAAAGTTTAGAGGATAAAATATGGACACAGTCAGACTTGCAGACACGCTTATACCGGAACAGCTTCCCGCATTGGAGGAGTTCGAAAAAATGTACCCCGAAAGGGAGCTTAAAAAGGGTGCGGAGGTTACCCGTCTTGCACCGTCGCCCACGGGTTTCATACATCTGGGAAACCTGTACAGTGCGCTTGCAGACGAGCGCATTGCACATACTACCGGCGGTATATTCTATCTGCATATAGAGGACACCGATTTAAAGCGCAAGGTGGACGGCGCGGTGGAGTCAGTAATACGTTCCCTGAAATACTTCGGG
>CALVXA010000016.1 GCA_944368635.1 uncultured Clostridia bacterium | reverse complement strand
GGACGTCGCCGGTACAGACCTTGCCGACGTCGCACAGCGCCTTGCCGCCATAGAGGGCAGGGTGAGAAAACTTGCTTCCGGATATTCGGCGGGCAGACTTATAAAGAGCGGCGTGACCGTGGCGATATGCGGTGCGCCAAACGTAGGTAAGTCCAGCCTGTTAAATGCGCTTACGGGTTGCGACAAGGCAATCGTTTCGCCCATTGCGGGCACAACGCGCGACGTGGTGGAAGGCAGTATAGAAATTGACGGCGTGCGCTATAATCTGTACGATACGGCAGGCATAAGGGAGCAGGCGGAGGAAATCGAGGCAATCGGCATAGAGCGGGCGAGGAAGATTCTCGCCTCCTCCGACGTGGTCGTGTGCGTCTCGGAGACGGGCGATTACTCGGCGGCGGATGGTACGCCCGCCGAAAGACTCATCCGCGTGTTCGGCAAAGTGGACGACTCCCGTCCGTGCGGGGAGTACGACGTGGCAGTCTCTGCCGTTACGGGCGAAGGCGTGGAACAGCTCAGACGCCTTCTCGCAGGTAAGGCGGTTGGCGGAAAATCGCTTGAAGCTGCCTATGTAATGGAAGAAAGGCACTACAACGCGCTCATGCGGGCGGCAGAAAAGCTTGCGGAGGCGGCAGAGGGACTGAGGACTTTCCCCCTCGATATAATTTCACTCGATTTGAGAGAAGCGTGGCGCATACTCGGCGAAATTACGGGCGAAACTGCCGACGAGGACATAATCGAAACCGTGTTCGCAAAGTTCTGCGTAGGCAAATAAGGAGGAGTTGCAATGGTAAAACTCGAACTGTACAGGGTATTCTACACAGTGGCAAAATGCGGAAGTCTGACCAGGGCGGCGGAAGAACTTTTCATTTCCCAGCCTGCAGTTTCCCAGGCAATAAAGCAACTTGAAAGTCAGTTCGGCATAACACTCTTCAACCGTACCCACAGGGGTATGGAACTTTCCGTCCACGGGAAAATGGTATTCAAACAGGTGGAGGAAGCGCTGGAACTGCTTGACGATGCCGAAAACAAGCTGTTGGAGCTCAAGACGACGGCTACGGGCATGATACGGATAGGCGCGACGGATGCGATATTTTCCAATCTTCTGGCCGATAAGATAGTGCAGTACAACAGGAAGTACCCTGGCGTGAAGATAGACCTCATTACGGGTACGACCCCCGAAACAGTTGAACAGCTTAAGGAAAACAAGTGCGACATAGGCTTTTTAAACCTGCCCATAGAGGACAAGGACGTAAACTTTACCCGTACGGTTTCGCACCTTACGGACGTGTTTGTCGCCGGTGAGAAATATTCCGACCTTAAGGGCAGGCAGATTTCCCTGGCCGCGCTTCAGGAATATCCCTTGCTGATGATAGAGAGCAATACCGTCGCAAGACGTGCGCTTGCCAACTTTACGCAGACCCTGGGCTTACAGCTTAATCCCGACATAGAGGTGGAAAACTGGGACCTCATGCTCAAGTTTGCCCGTGCGGGAATGGGCATAGGCTGTGTTCCGAGGGAGTATGCAAGAAGTTTTCTGGACATCGGAGAGCTGTTCGAAGTGGACGTAAAGCCCGCACTGCCGGTAAGGGGCGTAGGTATCGCGCTTCCCCGCAATATGCCGGTGCCCTTTGCTTTGAGGGAGTTTATTGCACTGTTCAACTGATGTATGCAGTAGGTTTTAAGGCGTTTTGTCTTACCGCGTGAATTATAAGTTAAATAATTCAGTCAGGCTATGTCGGCGTACAGTAAGTAAAATACGGAAAAATAATCATTCAGAACATATAAAGGCCCGGGGCATAAATGTTTACGCCCCGGGCTTAAAATTTACTGTACGTATCTTTTATTTCAGTACATAAGCGTGTATAATTAGTTGATTAAACAATTGAATATGCGTGCAAGTCGGTCTGCCTTGCATATTGTATGTAAAGGCACATTCTTGCACGTTTACATCAAGCACATTTCATGCAGAATGTCAGTCTGCAAGCAGGTCCTTCATGTCGTACTGCCCGGTGGGCTTGCCTGCAAGCCATTTTGCCGCTTTTATTGCGCCCGCGGCGAATACCCTCTTGCTTCTTGCGGAGTGGGAAAGGGTGATGATTTCGTCTTCGCCGCAGAAAAGAACTTCGTGTTCGCCGACAATAGTGCCGCCGCGCACTGCGTGCAGGCCGATCTCGTTTCCGCGCTTGCCGACGATGCCCTCTCTGCCGTTTACGTAATGTTTTTTGCCGCCAAAGACGGAGTTTGCGCTGTCTGCCAGCATAAGCGCCGTGCCGCTGGGTGCGTCCACCTTCTGGGAATGGTGCTTTTCTATGATCTCTATGTCAAACTTTTCGCCAAGCGTTTCAGCAGCCCTCTTCACAAGTTCGCAAAGCAGGTTTATGCCAAGCGAAAAATTTGCGGTCCTGAATATGGCGACCTTATGTGAAGCACGTTCAATGTCCGCCAACTGTTCGGGAGTATACCCTGTAGAGGCCAGTACAAGGGGCACGCCGTATTTTTCGGCGTATTCAAGCTCGTCGGCAAGCGCCGCAGGGGAAGAGAAATCAATTATGACGTCCGCGCTCTGTCCGACCGAGGCAAAGGCTGGATAGACGGGAAAGTCGCCCTGCCCGTCGCCTTTGGGGTCAACGCCGCAGACGGCAACGGCCTCTGCGTCGTCTTCAAGCATCTGTCTTATGTTTGCGCCCATTCTGCCAAGAGCGCCGCATATAAGTACTCTTATCATAGCGACTTTATCCCCGCATATTCAAGCGCTTTTGCCATAATTTCCTTGTGTGCGTCTTCAAGTTCGGTAAGCGGCGCCCTCGGAATTCCCGCGTCGAGGCCTATCATGTTCAAGCCTGCCTTTACGGGTATGGGATTGACTTCTGTGAAGCAGGCATCGATAAGTGGAAGGAGTCTGTCCTCAAGCGCATTGGCTTCTTCAAGCCTGCCCTGCGACATGAGAACGGCAACCTTTTTGACTTCCGCAGGGGCAATGTTGCTCGCCACGGAGATAAGCGCGCTGCCGCCTATGGCAAGTATGGGAACATTCAGGTTGTCGTCGCCCGAATAGAGGTCCGTATAGGGACGTATCCTGCGCATGGTCTCGCATATCTGTTCCATATTGCCGCAGGCTTCCTTTATGCCAGCCATATTGTCTATGTGCGCAAGCTCCTCGGCGGCGGGCGGCAGTATGTTCACGCCCGTACGCGCAGGTACGTTGTAGGCTATTACAGGAATACTTATTGCCGAACATATTGCCTTGTAATAGGCTACTATGCCCTTCTGGGTACACTTATTGTAGTAGGGTGTTACGGCAAGTACGCCGTCTGCGCCCATCTTTTCCGCGCGGATGCTCGCCTCCACGGCATTGGCGGTGCAGTTGCTGCCCGTGCCGAAAATTATCTTCGCCCTGCCGGCAATTTTCTTCACGGAATATTCCATGACGGCAACCTTTTCTTCATCCGTCATGGTAGCGGGTTCGCCCGTAGTGCCGAGTATCAGCAGGGCGTCAGTACCGCCGTCTATCTGGTACTCGATCATTCTGCCGAACGCGTCGAAGTTCACTCCGCCGTCGCGGGTGAACGGGGTAATCATGGCTGTCGCCGTTCCCTTCAAAAATCCTTTCATAATTCCTCTGTCAGATGTCGGACATAAAAGTCGGACGCATTACATTTGTGTGCAGACAGTAAAATGCTGCGCGCAATCAGTCGAAATATCCCTTTGCCGCAAGCAATTCGGCAAGCAGAACGGCGCCGCCCGCCGCACCGCGCAGCGTATTGTGCGAAAAACCTATGAACTTGTAGTCGAACAGGTTGTCTTCGCGCAGTCTGCCGGCACAGACGGCCATGCCCCTTTCCGTGTAGCGGTCAAGCTTTGGCTGGGGACGGTTGTCTTCTTCGAAATAGTGAATAAACTGAACGGGGGCGGAAGGGAGGTGAAGCCTCTGGGGTTCGCCTTCAAAATTCTTCCATGCCTCCAGAATTTGCTCCTTGGTGGGCTTATGCTCGAAACTTGCGAAGCAGGCGGCGGTGTGTCCGTCGGAAACAGGCACCCTCAGGCACTGCGCCGTAATTACGGGTCCGTCTGCAGGCACTATTTTGCCGTTTTCCACACTGCCCCAGATTTTAAGCGGCTCTTTCTCGCTCTTTTCTTCTTCGCCGCCGATGTAGGGGATGACGTTGTCGATGATCTCGGGCATTGTCTCGAAAATTTTGCCTGCGCCCGATATTGCCTGATACGTGGTCACGGCCGCACACTTTATGCCGAAACGGCGCAAAGGCTCAAGCAGGGGAACATAGGACTGCAGGGAGCAGTTGCTCTTTACGGCGATGAAGCCGCGCTTTGTCCCCAGCCTTGCCCTCTGGGCAGAAATTACGTTCAGGTGGTCGGCGTTGATTTCCGGTATTACCATTGGCACGTCGTCCGTGAAGCGGTGTGCGGAGTTGTTGGAAACTATGGGGCACTCAAGCTTTGCATAGGCATACTCAAGCTCGCGTATTTCGTCCTTTTTCATGTTGACCGCGCAGAAGCAGAAATCTGTCTCGGCGGCAATTTTTTCCTTGTCCGCAGTGGCGTCCATTACAATCATGTCCGCATAAGCTGCGGGCATTTCTTCCTGCATGAACCACTTTTTTATTGCGTCTTTGTATTTCTTCCCGGCAGAATTCGCGCTTGCCGCAAGGCAGACGACCTCGAACCAGGGGTGATTTTCAAGCAGCAACAGAAAGCGCTGACCTACCATGCCTGTGGCGCCGATGACGCCAACTTTATACTTTTTCATACCAGTCTATTCTCCGAAAATAAAATGTGTTACAAAAAGCGGCACCAAAAAATTTATGGCGCCGCAAACTAACTTTTACCTTAAGTTATCGTGCAAATAGCGCAACACGTAATGTGACAGTCGCACGAATATTATCCCGTGCGCCCAGCGCAGGGCAAAACGGCTACTGCCCGGCACTTCGGCGGAGATGCCCTTTTTCTGCGGAATAATGCTGCCGTAAGCCCTGTTTCCGCAGATACTGATGCTCTGCCGCTCCTCTATTTAGCATACAGATAATAACATACCGACAGTTAAATGTCAAAGAAAATTATATTCTTTTTTATATTCCACCGTTCAAAATAATTGAAATAATTGCCGCTATACTGTATAATGATAGAAAAATATGTTGCCGTAAAAAATGCGGCAGGCATTCAAGGAAAATATCAGATGGCACAGTCAAAACTAAGCGTATTGGAGGGAAAGGAGATTGCGGTCGATTACGTCCGCACCAGCCTTCCGCAGGGCCGCTGGGGTGATACCTGGGGACTTTTCAAGTCCTGTTTCGGCAAACTTGTTTTAATCAACGTACTCACGTTGCTCTTCTGCGTGCCGGGAATTGCTCTCGTCGTAATCCGCACCACTTACATTTCGCAGATGGGTATGCTCTACCCGTTTTCGGCAAACGTGCTGGGTTCTTACCCCGTAACGCCTTCCATGACGGGCGGGGCGGAGCGCATCGTGCTGTTTGCCGACCTGATGTATTTTGCCCTGCTGATTGCGGCGGGATTCATCGCGTCGGTAGGACTTGCAGGCGGCTCTTATGCGGTAAGAAAACTCATAAACACGCACGGGGAGTTTACGTTCCGCGGCTATTTCCGCGGCGTTAAAGCCTGCTATTTCAGGACGCTTTTTGCCGTGACGCTTGCACTCGTGTTTGTGTTTGCGGCTGTCTGTGTGTCTGACTGGGCGGCATATGCGACGGTCATGGGCACTCCTGCTGGCGGTCCCGTAACGGCGCAGGTCTTTGCAATAATCGCGGCGGTTGTCGTAGGCATAATTTGCCTCTGGCTTCTCTCCGTCGGCGTAAGTTACAGACTCACGCCGGGCAAACTCCTAAAGCTTTCGCTTTCGCTCTGCTTCAGGACGATTGTGCAGACTCTGTTCATGGTGGCATTCTCGCTCATTCCCGTATGGCTGCTGCTCATAGGCATGGCGTCCACATTCTTCCTGGTTGTAGGCTATATCGTCTGCGTTCTCTTCGGCGTTTCTTTCGTTCTCTTGTGTTGGTTCGCCTATTCGCAGTGGGTGTTCGACCTGTTCAACCCTCCCGTCGTGCAGGAGGAGAAGGACGTAAAGGGGGCGAAGGCAGTACCTGCGAAGGCTGCGTCCGCAAAGACGGAAGCCGAAGTCGAAAGCGAAGAAAAGCTGCTTGCAAGGGAATTGCTTGCTTTCGGCAAGAGCGAACTTATAGGCAGACCCATAAAGCCCATTGAAAGCACATCCGCCGTCTCCGATGTCGGCAGGGCATACGGCAGGGCGCAGATAGCGCAGGCTGCTCAGGCCCGTTCGGATATAGAGGGTGAAGTGCGCGAATATTACGAACAGCACAAGGACGACGCCCGCTATGCGGAATACGCAAAGCTGTTTGCCGAGAGGGAGAAGGCCTTGAAGACGCCCGAGGGAAGAAAGGGCAAGAAGAAAAAGGTAAGCTCCCGCAACCTTCTCAGATAGGACAAACGATTATGTCTGAAAGCTATTCCGCGCTTGGCGGTTGGTTTGAATACCTGAACTCTGACTGCGACTATGAATCATGGTCGCAGTATTTGTTAAACAGGCTGAAAGATGCGGGCGCAGGCAGGCGCGGACTGGACATAGGTTGCGGCAACGGCTATTTCACCCGCGCCCTCAATAAGGCGGGATACAGCGTTGCGGGGATAGACATTTCTGCGTCAATGCTGAATGTTGCGCGGCAGAAGGCGGCAAAAGAGGGAGTGCGCTGTGAATTTTTACTCGGCGATATAACCAAACTTAAAGTGGGGACAAGGGTGGATTTTGCCGTCGCCATAAACGACTGCATAAATTATGTGCCGCCTGTTTCGCTGGAACACGCCTTCAGAAGGGTGTATGAAGCGCTCACGGCGGACGGCATTTTCTTTTTCGACATCAGTTCGGAATACAAGATACGCAATACGCTCGGCGATAACCTGTTCGGCGAGGACAACGGCGATATATGTTATCTCTGGTTCAACAGGCAGACGCAAGACGGCGTAGTCATGGACCTGACTTTTTTCAAAAGGCGCAGGGACGGGGCGTACGACCGCTTTGACGAAACGCACGTTCAGTATGCCTATACGGAGGAAAAAATCATCTCCGCGCTCAAGGCGGCGGGCTTTGTCAATGTGCAGACGCAGGGACATCTCGGCGGCGACAAGCGCGACAGAATAAATTTTATGGCTTACAAGAGGTCGTTACATGAATAAGATTTTCCGTTCGCTGATCTGCGAGGAGCAGGCCCAGCTCACCGTGCTGGACGTGACGGATCTGGTCAACGATGCAATAGACATACACCATCCCGACGCGACGGCGGCGCGTATACTCGGCGGACTGCTTGTATGCGGCGCATACTGCGCTTCGGGACTCAAGGAAAAGAGGGGCAGCGTGTCTTTGACGGTCAGGGCAAAGGACGCTGACGGGGCGGTATCCGTCTCTGCGGACGCCGAGTTGCATATACGCGGATATGCCGACGGCAGCTGTAATTCCACGCTTGTCGGGGGAACGCTCACCGTTGTCAGGGAAGACGGTTACTCCGTGCCCTACGTCGGCACCTGCGAAATAACGTCCGACGACGTGTCCGATCTGCTTGCAAAGTACTTTCAGGTAAGTGAACAGATACCCACCGCCGTAAAGATATTTGCCGAAATAGGCGGCGATGGCAGGTGTAAGAGTGCGGGCGGCGTAGTTATTCAGCTGCTTCCCGACGCCTCGGACGAACAGACGGAGAGGGCGGAGAAGGCGTTTGCCGAATACTGCGAAAATGCAGACAGTCTTGCCTCACTCGGTGCGGAAGGCGTTGCGAAGAAGTTTTTCGGCGGGTTGCTTTCGGGCGTCGCTTATGAGTTGTTTCCCGACTATATCTGCAACTGTTCGGAGTCGAAGATAAGGGGCATACTCATGTCCGTGGGGAAGGATGAATTGCTTAAATTAGCGGCTGAGCAAGGCAACGTAAGCGTGCATTGCCACTACTGCAATAAAGATTATGTCTATGACGCGCGGCGCATAGAGGAGATTTTTGACGGAAAAACAAATGGATAAGACGAGTGCTATAGACCTCAGCGCGGACAGGCTTATTGCCATCGCCGCAGACCTTATAGAGGAGCACAACTACATCGGGGCGCTTAAAATGCTCAACAAAAACGCAGTCCTCAACGGCAACGACGAGGATTCGTTTATGCTGTACGCCGAAGCGTTCGACGATATGGGGCTGTACGAAAAGTGCGTCAACGGCTGGTTCAAATACCTCGATTATGCCGGTACAGAAGCCAATTTTGCGGAAGCGTACGAAGGGCTTGCAGTCTCGTATATGAATCTCGGCAAACAGAATTTTGCCGCATACTACTACAATAAATTGCTCATAGAGACAAATACAGAACTCACGCCGGAGAACAGACGGGAAATAATCAACAGTTTCGTGCGGGAGGAAAAGTCTGCTTTAAAATTTGCCTATCCGCCCAGACTTGCCGACTTTTCGGAAGAAATCGATGCGGGGATAAAGTGTATGCGCGCCAACGAGTTCGACAAGGCGATAGAGCACTTTTCGGCAGTGGACAAGGGCAACGACAGATATTATTCGGCGCGCAACTACATTGCAATGTGCGACATAATTTCCGACAAGCTCGATGAAGCGGAGCAAGAATGTAATTCCATTCTTGCGGACAACCCGCGCGACGTGCAGGCGCTCACTTCGCTTGCGGCAATACGTTCCCAGCAAAACAGACGGGAAGATTCCGTCGTGATAGCGCAGAAGCTTTTGTCGCTTGGCCTCACCGCTACGGAGGATATCTACAAGACGGCAACTGTATGCTGCGAAAACCATATGCACGAGCAGGCGTATGAACTTTTTTGTCGGCTGGAAGAGCGGGAAGAACTTGAATATGACTGTTCGCTGCTCTTTTTCAAGGCAATTTCCGCCTACAACAGCGGACATACGGAAGAGAGTCTGAGTACCTTCGATAAGTTGCTCACAATATACAACAATGCGATAGCAGCGAACTACTGGAAGTACGAGGTTCTCGACGCAAAGAATAAAAAGGAAAAGAAGGAACTTGAGTATTTTTACCGCCTGCCTGCGTCCGAAAGAGAGCTGAATGTGACATACCTTTCCTCCTTCTGCGCACTCGGCGAAAAACAGGCGGCAAAACTTGCCAAGGACCCCATGCTTGAGGACTGCGTGCGCTGGTGTTTCGACGAGGGTGAAGGGCCTTCCTCATACGAACTCAGAATGCTCGGTGCAATGTCTGCCGTCAAGGCAAAGTACGACGACATGGTCAGGGATATCCTGCTCGACGCCTTTTTGGAAGACGGAATAAAGATGGAGACTTTGAACGCGCTTGTTCAGGACAATACAGAGGGCAGTTACGGCATAGTCATATGCAACATCATGCGCACTGTAAAGCTCGCCGCGCTCAATGTAGGCAAGCTTAAGCGCAAGGCATTTCTGCGCGCCTATGCCTTCACTTTTTCCCGTTTTGCAATGCTCTCCGAAGAGTACGGCGAAAAGTTCAACAGGGCGGCAACAACCCTCTATACAAAGCTTGAGTGGGAAGGCAGGCTGAACGACGTAAAGTCTGTGCCGGCGCTCTCTGCGGCCATACTCATTCTTGCAGGCGTGAAGGAAAGCGCGCTCGACGACGATATGCTCCGTTCATTCTTCGGAGTATCGCGCCAAAAGGTAAACGCAATTATAGGTGACAGGTAATGAAACTGTACGATTTTGACGGAATGTTCGACGAAAAGCTTGCCGGATACATAAAGAAGAATTCGGACAAGCACAGCGAAAGCGAGTGGGAAGATCTGATTCCCGCACTGTACGAAAAGTTCGGGGATACGAAGATAAAGTCGCTGGGCATGTCGCCCAACGAATACTACGCCTCCATGTCGGATGCCGACCTTATAAAGTGTCTCCGCGCACACCTCAAACAGGGCATACCCGTCAGCGAGTATCTCTGCAATGCGATAGAGTCGAGGAACGCGGACGAATTGCTCATACCGCTGCTTTCGGGGACAGACGATGAGGTGCGCTATGCCATGAGCCTGCTCGGTGCAAGCAAGGCGGCGCTCGAAGAGTATATGCGCCTGCTTGCCCAAAGCGAGGACGAGGACTTGCTCAATACCTGCGCAGATAACGTTAAACCGTATGCTGACGAGGTAAAGGAACAGGCGCTCGAACTGTACGGCAAGGGCGTTCACAGGGAGTATATGCTGGAAATTCTGTCGCGCTGCGTAATTAAAGACGACAGGATATTCGATATTTTGCTTAAGGAATTCCGTTCGGACGATGAAAATCTTCCCATTCATGCGGGCTATCTTGCAGCATACGGCGACGAAAGGGCGCTTGAATACCTCCTGCAGAAGATTGACGAAGACGGCATAAGCTACATAGAGTATCAGGAACTCAAGTACGCGATAGAGAGTCTCGGCGGAAGCTACGATAAATCCAGGGATTTTTCCGAAGACCCGGCATATCTTGCAATAAAGGCCCATTCGGAAAACGAGGTGGACATCTTCGGGCAGTTTGGGATAAAGCCGGACGACGTGCAGTAAAATTAGTGGCGTTCACTGTCTACTTGCGGTTAAACCATTGCATGGCGGTGTCTTTTCGGCATGGCAATGCGTTAAATAAGGTAAATTGGCATTAAAGTGAATTTAAGTGAATTAAACCTCCTTAAACGGGCAATAACGTTTAAGGAGGTTTTTATAAAACTATGACCAAACTTACAACCAAGGAACTCACAATGATCTCTGACGCCCTCACTTTCGAAGGGCTGATCTGCAAAAAGGCGAGGGCATATTCGCATACCCTCACGGATACCGACCTTGCGGGCTGTATGTCGTCCATTGCCGACGAACACGAGCGCCGCTACGCAAAACTTCTGGAGATGATAGGAGGCTGACGACATGAAGGCTACGAAGAGCAATACGACGTTAAACGAAAAGGATGCAATTCAGGATATGCTTGAAAGCGAAAAGCAGCTCATTTCTTTCTACGCGACCGCACTGTTCGAGGGAAATTCAAAGAGCGTGCGCAAGGAATTCGCCACGCACCTGCAGTCTGTTGCCGACAACCAGTACAGTCTGTTCAGCCAGATGAGCTCCAGGGGTTACTACACGCCTGCACCTGCAGAAAAGCAGCAGATAGACACCATAAGCGAAACCTACAAAAAGCAGCAAAAACAGCTCAGTGCAGAGTAAAACAGAGCTAAAACCCGACAAATGCACCCCGCGGAAATTCTCCGCGGGGTGCCGTTTTACTCTTTGCCTTTTATACGTATTCTGTTTTGTGTTTTATGCTGCGAACAGATTATTTTATGGCAAACAACCTGTCAATCATTCTGTACCCGTCTTCAATTAAAAGGCCCGTCTTTGCCGCCTCATCCTCGGTATATCTGTGTGCGCCGTTGAAAAGACTGCGCTTGTTGGTATAGATGAGGAAGGGCACAGGTTCCGAAACGTGCGTCTTGCAGGCGCAGGGAGTGGGGTGGTCTGGAGTTACAAGGATGGCATAGTCCTCGCCCGCCTTTTCCATCCTCTCCATAAATACGGGTATCACCTTGCTGTCTATCTGCTCTATGGCGTATTTCTTATGTTCGGGGTCGCCGTGATGACCGCATTCGTCGGGGGCTTCCATGTGTACATAGACAAAGTCAAGTCCGCCGAGAAGGGCGTCTGCTGCGGCGTTTGCCTTACCTGTCCAGTTGGTGTTGTAATTGCCCGTTATGCCGTCTACAGGTATAATCTGCATATCTGCCAGCATGCCTATGCCGCTGACAAGGTCCACCGCGGAAATTATTCAGCCCTTAAGACAGCGTTCGTGTTTAAAGGGTGCAAGTCCGGGCTTGGTTCCTTCGCCCCACAGCCATATGGAGTTCGCAGGGTTCTTTCCCTCGCTTATTCTCTTGAGGTTTACGGGGTGGTCTTTAAGCAGTTCATAGCTCTTTTTCATCATGTCAAGGTAAATTTCCCCGTATTCGCCTTCGGGCAGGTGACCCTTTACGGGTCTGTCTGAAATGTCGTGGGGAGGGGTGAGCTTATGTCCCTTGACGCCGTTTTTAATTACCATGCAGTGCCTGTAAGACACGCCGGGATAAAGCGTAAATCTGTCATTGTCGAGATATTTTTTGAGGTAGGATATGAGCTGGGCAGCCTCTTCGGTGCTTATGTCTCCGGCGGAGTAGTCGGCCATGCTCTTGTCTTCGTAGTTCGCCTCGTCCGTGACGGTCACAAGGTTACAGCGCAGCGTGACGTCTGTGTCGGACAGCTGTATTCCCATTGCGACTGCCTCCAGCGGGGAACGTCCCGTATAGTACTTTCTGGGGTCAAAGCCAAGCACGGACATATTCGCCACGTCGCTTCCGGGTTTAAGTCCGTCGGGGACTGTCCTGCAAAGTCCGACTTCCGCAAGGGGGGCAAGTCTGTCAAGCGTGGGCGTGAAGGCGGCCTCCAGGCACGTCTTGTTGCCCAGACTCTCAATCTTCCAATCGGACATTCCGTCGCCAAGTATTACTGCATATTTCATATTATCTCCTTATAATGCGCCGCAAAAGGCGCGTCAGGCGTTTATTTGTTTTAAAATTAAATTGTCAGTCGGCATTCCGCTTAAAAGCTCCGTTCAATGCCGCATATGTCGCAACATCTATCTTTACGGCAAGGCGCAGCTCAGTCAAGCGACCAGTCGATGGGCGTGCGACCGTGCGCCTCAAGGTAGGTGTTCGCCCTGGAAAAGCATCTGCTGCCGAAAAAGCCGTTATATGCCGAAAGGGGGGAGGGGTGTGCGCTCTGCAAAATGAGGTGCTTCGTTGCGTCAATCAGCGGGGCTTTGCTCCTAGCGTTTGCACCCCACAGTATAAACACAACATGCTCCGTTTTCCGGGAAATCAGCTCTATCACGCTGTCCGTGAACCACGCCCAGCCGCAGCCCGAATGACTGTTTGCGGCGTGTTCCCTGACAGTAAGGGTAGTGTTCAGCAAAAGCACGCCCTGCCCTGCCCACTTGGTAAGGTCGCCGCAGTCGGGCGGCTGTATGCCCAGGTCGTCTTTAAGTTCTTTGAATATGTTCTTGAGCGAGGGGGGAAGGGGTATGCCTTTGCGCACGGAAAAGCACAGTCCGTGTGCCTGTCCGGGTTCATGATACGGGTCCTGACCGAGTATTACGGCTTTTATATCCTTGAGGGGAGTGAATCTGAAACAGTTGTACAAGTCGTACATATCGGGATATACCACATGGGTAGAATATTCCTTCTTCAGAAATTCCCTTATTTTCAGATATCTTTCATCGCCGAACAGGGGCGCAAGCGCCTCGTCCCAGCCGCCGCCTAAAGCTATCATATCTTTTTTCCCTCACTTGTCACGGTCGAGTATCCCGCTGTAAGCCTTAAGCTCTTCAATCGCGCCGGCAAGGTCGTGTTCAAGGTAGTTACCGCATTCTTCGCGTTTGCTTCCGGGAACCTCGCGCAGTTCAAGGGCGGCATCTATGCTGTCCTTTACAAGCGCTTTCACCTGCTGCCTGTCAAGGTTTACCGTCAGCAGATAAAAGCCCGTCCTGCAACCCATGGGCCCGAAATATATGACGTCTTCCTTTTCGTCGGAATTTCTCAAAGTGGTGGCAAGCAGGTGTTCTATGGTGTGCAGTGCGGCAGGGGTTATGTAATCGCCTGCGTTGGGACGCTTAAAGCGCAGATCCCACGTGGTGACGCCTTGCATCTGCATGCTTTCGTGCAGACCCTGCGTCAGAGTGTCATGATTTTTTGAAAATGAGGGTATTCTGTCCATTTACCGCCTCGAAAATTTTCTCTGTCTCTTCGCCTAATTTTTGCGAACACAGTTGCAGATTATGCAGGAATTGTTCCGTGGTGCTGCCCATTCCCGCAATGTCTGAAATTGCCTTAAAGCTGTAACAGGGTATGTCGGCGTGCGCGCAGACGTGCGCGATTGCTCCGCCTTCCATGTCCCTGATATCCGCGCCAAGTGTTTTGGTAAGCAGTTTAAAGTCTGCCTTGTCGTCATTGAATCTGTCGCCCGTTCCCAGCTTTCTGGAAGGGTAGAGGGGACAGTCGGCAAGCTTTAAATATGGCTGTTCATATTCATTCAGAGTGCCTATCGGCGTGCCGTTTATCTGCACAAGGTCAAAGTCGTACTGAACAACCTCGTCAATGCAGTACATTTCTGCCACTTTACAGTTCGCGTTAAGCGCGCCTGCTACGCCTATATTTATAATCCTGTCGGCATCCAGGCAGTCAATGGCATACTGTGTGCCTGCAGCCGCGTTAGTTTTCCCTACGCCGCATACGACAATGGCAGTCTGTATGCCGCATATCTTTCCGTGTACGACTTTTCGTCCGTGTACTGTCTTTTCAGACTTTTCCGTCATCTTTGCCGCAACGGGTGCGGCTTCGCTGTCCATAGCTATCACAAAAACCGTCATGCCTAAATTATAACAGATACATCTCTTCTTTGCAAATATTTGCGGCATGATTACCATAAAACATTGCATATTTACAGCATAACGGATGAAAATATACAAAATTTTGCATAAAAAACCGCACCCTCACGGGTGAGGAAAATTCAGAGCATAAGGCTTTCCAGGTATACAATCTGTTCTCTCGTCGGAAGAGTCTCCGTAAAGGCGCACGCGCTTCCCGCCGCTGTGGCGAAGTTAAGCGCCTTGAAGCAGTTGCCTGTCTTAAGGTATTCGTGTATGAAGCCGGCAACCATGCAGTCGCCTGCGCCTACGGAGTTGACAAGCTGACCCGAGGCAGCCCTTACATACATTGCCTGGTCGGTCTCCGTAACCATAATCGCCCCCATAGAGCCCATGGACACAATTACGTTTTTTGCGCCCTTCTCCTGAAGTTTTCGTGCGTGCGCCGCAATCTGCTTTATGTCTACTATCGTGGTCGGCAGATTAAACAGTTCGCACAGTTCGAATATGTTCGGCTTAATGAGGAACGGCTTGTACTTCAGCGTCTTCAACAGCAAATTGCCGCTGGAGTCCACCGCAAAGTTTATGCCCTTTACATCGCGCAGGGAGTCGATAAGGTCTGCATAGACGCCGTCGTCCATCCCTGCGGGCACGCTGCCGCTTATTATTACCCAGTCGCCCTCTTTCAGCTTTGCGCGCAGTTTGTCCGTCAGCAGGTCAACGTGCTTCTGCGTTATAATCGCACCCGTGCCGTTTATGTCCGTCTCCGTGTTGCTTTTGACCTTTACGTTAATTCTGCTCCTGCCGTCCACCTCGATTAAGTCGTGTTTCAGACCAAGTTTGTCTGCCTCGGCTTTGATTTCCCGTCCCGTAAAACCTGCGACGAAACCCAGGGCCTCCGTCTCGTTGCCGAGCTCCATAAGTTCCAGCGAAACGTTAATGCCCTTTCCGCCTATGGCAAGCCTTTCCTGCGAAGTGCGGTTAATAGCGCCAGCCTTAAGGTTGGGCACTTTTACATAATAGTCCAGTGAGGGGTTGAATGTGACAGTGTACAGCATCTTTTACCTGCAAGTTATAGTGCATATTACTGTAGTATATTTTCCGTCATTTGTCAATAAATTTTACCGCCTGAAAGCCCTTTGCATGACGCGCATGACGGGTATAAACAGAAATGATATGCTTAATATTGCACAGAGCGTCTGCGTCAGCATGGCAATGAAGGAGGCGTAGAAGTACCCCAGCGCCGTAGCGGGCGTCATTCCCACAAACAACGGCGTAAGCACATCGTCCAGCAGAGTAAAGCATATGGTGCATATGCTCGCGGCAGACGCGAAAAGAAAAATTTTCAGTATGTATCCGCCCCGCCCTTTAATGCGCACATATGCAAACATTGCGTTGAAGCATATAAGCAGGGCGGCGCTCAACCCGAAAATCGCCCACGCAAGAGCATAAGCGGTTGCGCTGTACAGTCTGGAAATTTTAATGAGTTTAAACGCGCTGAATACAAAACTTGTTGTTGCCACGCTTATGAGCATGGCATTAACGGCAACGAATATTCCCGCTCCGCCCCTCGTGAATGACTGCTCGCGTATTTTGCCCATCAGTCCGAATATGAGCGCAAAGGCGGGGTAATATATCAGGTAGAGCGCAATGACGTTGGGATAGAAACCCCAGATGAAACAGCGCAGCAGGGAAAAGGCAACGGCGGTTACCACGCCGCATATAATACCCGCACTCGCCGAAAAACAGGCGAGGAGCAATGTGACAATTTCCACGCCGCTCACAAAACTCAGCACGAACTGCGCCCCGATAAGCAGGGCAGTCATTACCGCACAGTATGCAATTTTACGCGCCGTGAATGCGCAGCCATCTCCGACAGTCATTGTTTAAAAACTCATTTCGCTGTATTCATATACGAGCGCGTAGCTCTCGCCTTCCACGCAGGGCAAGCCCGAAACGCCGTAAATCGCCCTGTGCAGACTGACGCGGTCAAATGTAAAGCTTGCCTCTTCGGAATAGATAACCCCGTCGAGAGTTGTGATGGAGGTATATACCGTCCAGCTCCAGCCGCTGTAGAAGTTGGGGGTGGAGCTAACGACTTTGGGACCTATGCCCATAACCGAATTTACAAAAAAGCCGTAATCGCCGTTTTCCCCCTCGAAGACAAGGTCGCCATCCTCCTTCAGCGCGCACATATAGTCGTACATGGTCGTGTTTTCGTCAATGTCTGTAACGTTGCCGTCGGCTGTGAAAACGTACACGATACTGTGTCCGTTCTGCACCGTGCCGCCTTCGTTTGCCGTATTCTGCTGTGTGTTGCCGTCTCCCGTCTCGTTCTGTCCGCCTCCGTTTGCCGTTGTTCCGCCAAGCGTGCAGGCAGCAAGCGTAAAGGTCGCCGCAAGCAATGAGATGATAAGTGTTGCGATAATTTTTTTCATAAAAAACTCCTGAAATTTATTTGCCGTGAAAGTTGTAGGACTGCTTCGATGGCGTTTGACGGACAGGAATGATAACATACATTGTCGCAAAGCATAAAAAAAGCCTGCTGACGGGCAGGCAAACAGAGGGAGCAGGCATATGGCTGTCCCTCCCGCGTGTCTTCACTCCGCGTCCCCTCGGAAATTCAAACGCAAAGCTTTCAGGCAGGTCTTCCGGCTTAAAATGCGCGACTTTAAATTGCGTGCGTCTTCCCGTTCAAAGTGACGGACGCAAAGTCAGCGCAACGGCAGCGGGGGCTGCGGGGCTATTGGCCCAGACTTCCCTATTAAACGCCCGTATCTTCTCGGGGCGTACCGTGAAAGCTGTAATTAAGCTGTGTATATAGAGTATATCTGCGCCTGCATATCCTGTCAAGCTTTTTGTGCCTGCGGCTGTACGCGCAGGCGGCGTATCTGAAAAAAATTCTGACCGCATTTACAAACGCGCGGTAAAGTCGTATAACCAAGCCGTTATATTTTTGCCCGCCATATCAAAACAGTGAAAAGATTTAAATAGTGTATAGTATGTTACCGGAGAAGATATCCGTCAGATTCTTGTGCCTGATTGTTTTGAAGAAAACGGCGCATGCGGCTGTGTCAGAAGACAAAAGCTTGTTTCATATCCGTAACGGAGCGACTATAGTACAAATGGGTGAAACAGATAGCGCTGACCGACAATTTCGGAATGTATGGAGTGCGGCATATTGTTGACAGCGCAGCAAAGATATTATATTATACAGTCATGAAGCATAAAAAATCTTCGCTGACTTCGGCGGACATTGCCGCCGTTGCTCTGTTTACCGCTCTGATGATTGCGGGCGCATATATAAGCATTCCCTTTCCGCTCGTGCCGCTAACTTTCCAGACTGCGTTTGCCGTGCTTGCAGGGCTTGTCCTCGGCAGTCGCAGGGGCATGTTTGCCACGGCGGCGTATATGGTCCTCGGACTCATCGGAATACCCGTTTTCAATTCGGGCGGCGGCTTCCAGTACGTCGCAAAACCTTCTTTCGGCTTTATCGTCGGGTTTATTGCCGCGGCAGGGGTGGCTGGTCTGGCTTACGGCAGGGCGAAACCAAAGCTTTCAATGCATATTCTTATCTCGCTCATGGCTGTTCTCGCCAACTATATTGTTGGCGGAGCGTATGTGTATGTCTGGCTGCTTATAAATTCTCCTTCTGATATTGCGGCGCAGATGGCGGCAATGGTGCTGGCATTCATTCCCAAAGACTGCGCTCTCGGAATATTTGCCGCATTGCTTGCGCGCAGAATATTGCGCATAACGGGCAGGGACAGGGCGGAAAAACTCAAAAGCGCTTCAGCCGTCTTGCATAGCGAAACTTCTGCAAATGCAGATTCGGTTGCCGTAATAGACGGGCAGTGTATGCCTTTTACCCGTACGGCAAATACCAATTCTTCCTGTTCGGACGGCGGCGGGGAATCGCATCAAGGTTGACCCGATGTATGCAACCGACCGGCTGTCATTCTGTTAGTTTCGGCATAATTATTAGCCTGCGCATTTTATAATAAGCAAAAAAATAATCACTCTACTGACGGTAGAGTGAATTTTTTTGCCGTAGAGTGGCAAAAATCAGAGGAGAGAAGGGGCGTAAAGACATAGAATACGCGGCTTTAAGTGTAGGTGGCAGTCTGCCATATGACGGAGTATAATAGATTTAAAGATGATAAGTTTTCTTAAATGCAGGGCAGGCTTACTGCAGAGTTCGGACATAAGACGATTTCGGCACTTGTGCTACAATGGCAACAGGGTGAATCTGATAAGAAAATAATTGGCGGATTTCTTTATAAATCGCGTAAGGTAGTTTAAAGGAGGCGTAGCTATGAATGTCAGGGAATGCGCAATAATGAATATTGCAGACGCTAAAATGACGGAAGACAAGACGGCGGTCGGCGGCAGCGCGCGCGACAGGGCAAGGCAGTTGCCCATCTATACAAAGGGTGAGGAATTGTTCAATGCAATATCCCACATTGTCGGCGGCGGTCTCGGCATAGTGTTCGCCATAGTCGCGTTCATAGTCGCATCTTTTGACCCTTCGCCCATGAAGTATGCGGCTGTGGCCATCTATTCGCTGTCCATGATAGTGCTGTATACCATGAGCGCGCTTTACCATTTTCTGAGGCCGGGCACGGCAAAGCGCGTATTCAGGATATTTGACCACTGCACGATATTTTTGCTCATTGCAGGCTGCTATACGCCTTTCTGTATGATTTCTCTGTGGCATATGACGCTCGGCAAGGTAATTTTCGGCGTGGAGTGGGGCATAGCCGTGCTTGGCATAACCTTCAATGCAATCAATATGCATTGGAAGGCGGTCAAGGTGTTAAGCCAGCTCAGCTATGTGGTAATGGGCTGGATGGTAGTAATCGCCATACCCGTGCTTATAGGTATATTGCCCTTCGCCTGCCTTATGTGGCTGCTTGCGGGCGGCATAAGCTATACCGTCGGCATAATCTTCTTCGCATGCGGCAAGAAGATAAAATATATGCACTGCATATGGCACGTATTTGTGCTTGCCGGCAGCGTACTTCAGTTTATAAGCATACTCTATCTTCTCTGAAAAAAACGCGGAAGCATATAAAAATGCGTATAATTTCCCCGCCGCTTGCAGACTATAATAGCGGTCGGGGATTTTTTTATGACTTGTTTCAAAGCTAACATAGGACATAAGATATTTTTTGAAAACGCTCAGGCGATAATCCCTTCGGATACGGCTGCCGCTCCCAAGGAATGTGCGGGGGCGGTGGGCGCGTTCGTCGACAGACCGCTGAACGACGATATGTTCGGCGAAGATACTTTCGAGAAGGCGGAATGTAAAATGCTTTCCGTGGCGATAGATACCGCCATAAAAAATGCGGGGCTTAAGCGCAGTCAGATAGACGTATTGTTTTCGGGCGACCTTCTCAATCAGATAATTTCCGCGTCCTTTGCTGCAAGGGATTTCGACATTCCCTTCCTCGGACTGTATTCTGCATGCTCTACCATGTCGGAGGCAATGCTGCTCGGCGCGGCAATGGTGAATGCGGGCTATGCAAACCGTGCAGTCGCGGCTACGGGCAGCCACTTTGCAAGCGCAGAAAGACAATACCGATATCCGTTGGAGCAGGGCACGACGCGTCCGCCGCAGTCGCAGTGGACGGTAACGGGTGCAGGGGGATGTGTAATAGCCTCGGCGGGAAAGGGTGTGCGCATAACCTGCGGCACAATGGGCAGAGTGGTTGACTTCGGCGTGACCGACGTGAACAACATGGGCGCCGCCATGGCGCCCGCCTGCGCGGATACGCTCCTTTCCCATTTCCGCGACACGGGCACAAGTCCGGAGGACTATGACCTCATACTTTCCGGCGACCTCGGCGCGCTTGGGTCGAGAATACTCAAGGACCTTACGTGGGAAAAGGGGTACGACATATCCGCCAATCATGTCGACTGCGGAGAGATAATCTATAAAGTTATAGAGGACGAATTCCAGGGCGGAAGCGGGGCAGGCTGTTCTGCCGTCGTGTTCAATTCCTACATCCTTTCCAAGCTCAGGTCAGGGCAATTCAGAAAGGTGTTGTTTGCCGCGACAGGCGCATTGCTCTCCACGGTATCGTCTGGTCAGGGCGAGTCAATTCCCTGCATATCCCACGCAGTAGTTCTGGAAGCATAACACCGTTCGTTGCGGCATATTACGGGGGTAATTTTATGGAAAACGAAATTTTGCAGATAGCTCTCATGTACCTAAAGGCATTTGCCGTCGGCGGTTCTATATGCCTTATTGCACAGCTTATAATCAACTTTACGTCCATAACTGCGGGTAAAATACTCGTCTACTTCATGCTTTCGGGCGTCGTGCTTACCGCTCTGGGGCTGTATCAGCCTCTCGTCGAATTTGCAGGCGCGGGCGCTACCGTACCTATAAGCGGCTTCGGATATCTTTTGGCAAACGGGGCAATGCGCGGTGCGGAAAAAGGTATATTCTATGCCGTGACGGGGCCTATTGCCGCCGCGGGCGCAGGCATAACGGCGGCGGTTGTGTTCTCTTTTTTAATGGCGGTTATTTTCAAGGCGCATTCAAAACGAAACTGACGCCTTGTCTGCCGCCTTTATGCCGTCATAAGTGCAGTTGCACATTCATAAACATATATGTATGAAAAGGCGCAGACGGCATCTGAAGCTTAAAATAACAATTACAGTGATAGTCGCATTATTGGTGCTGATTGTCGTACTGTTTCTGCGCAACGTGACTGATGTCATAATTTCGGTAAGCGAGGCGACGATACGCTCTGTGACAACCGTTGCCGTCAACGATGCTATATATTACACGCTTAACGACAATGTGAGGTACGAGGACCTTATAACCATAAAGTACGACGAAGAAGGCAATGTCTCTACCATAACGACGGACAGCCTCAAGATAAACCGCATTGCGAGGGACACGGCTTATCTTTCGCAGGAAAATCTGACCGCAATGAGCGCGGAGGGGATAGAGGTGCCGCTCGGCGCTTTCACGGGGATAGAGGCTGTCGCGGGTTTCGGACCGACGGTGCAGATAGAGATCATACCCATACCAAATGTCGAATGTCGGTTCGTATCCAAGTTCGAGGAGGCGGGTATAAACCAGACCAAGCACTCGCTGTATCTCGAAATAGTTTCCGACATTTCAATAATAATGCCGCAGCGCACTTCAAACCTGGCCTCGACGATAGAGGTACTTGTGTGCGAGAGCATAATAAACGGCAAAATTCCCGATGTCTATCTGCAGTCGGGACTGACAGGCGGAGCGCTTGTGCCCGCGCGTTGACTTTAATGTATCAGATGTTTCATGATAAAGGCGCTCTGCGGAATTTTGAATCAGACGAACCCTGCTTTCATGCAGGTCAAAAGAATAAACCGTTCCGTTTTT
>CALVXA010000015.1 GCA_944368635.1 uncultured Clostridia bacterium | reverse complement strand
CCTTGGTCTTGGGCTCGATGGCGACGCGGATAACCGGCTCCGGGAACTCCATGGATTCCAGGATAATCGGCTTGTTTTCCGCGCAAAGGGAATCGCCGGTGGTCGTTTCCTTGAGGCCGACTATCGCACAGATATCGCCCGAATAGATTTCGGGAATTTCCATACGCGTATTTGCGTGCATCTGAACCAGACGGCCTACCCTTTCCTTCTTGCCCTTTGTGGAGTTGTACACATAGGAACCTGCGGTAAGCGTACCGGAGTATGCTCTGAAATATGCCAGACGACCTACGAAGGGGTCGGTTGCTATCTTGAATGCAAGGCCGGAGAAGGGTTCGTCATCGTCCGTCTTTCTCTCTTCCTCTTCGCCCGTGTCGGGGTTGATGCCCTTGACGTGGTCTACGTCTACGGGAGAGGGCAGGTAATCGATGACTGCGTCCAGAAGCATCTGAACGCCCTTGTTCTTGTAGGACGAGCCGCAGAGAACGGGAGTTACCTTCATGGCGATTGTAGCCTTGCGCAGACCCTGACGGATTTCGTCGGGGGTGAGCTCCATGGTGTCGAGGAACTTCATCATGAGGTCGTCGTCACCTTCAGCTGCCGCTTCCATGACTGCAAGGTGGCCTGCTTCTGCCGCCTCCTTCATGTCTTCGGGAATCTCTGCCTTGTGGTACTGCTTGCCGTCGTCGGAGTCATATATTTCCGCATTCATCTCGATGAGGTCGACGATGCCGCGGAAAGTATCTTCCTTGCCGATGGGCAGTTCGATGGGAACGGGATTGGCATTGAGCCTGTCCTTCATCATCTTTACGGCCCTTTCGAAGTTTGCGCCGTTGATGTCCATCTTGTTGACATATGCAATGCGGGGAACCTTATACTTGTCAGCCTGACGCCATACGGTTTCGGACTGGGGTTCAACGCCGCCCTTTGCGCAGAAAGTTGCGACCGCGCCGTCGAGAACGCGGAGCGAACGCTCGACTTCTACGGTGAAGTCAACGTGGCCCGGGGTATCGATTATGTTTATACGGCACTCATCCTTCTTCGTCTTGCCGGTTCTTGTCCAATGGCAGGTGGTTGCGGCAGAAGTGATGGTGATACCCCTCTCCTGCTCCTGTACCATCCAGTCCATGGTGGCCTGACCGTCGTGAACTTCGCCTATCTTATGGTTAATACCGGTATAGTAAAGTATACGCTCCGTCGTGGTCGTCTTGCCGGCGTCGATGTGCGCCATGATACCGATATTTCTCGTATGCAATAAATCGTATTCTCTTGCCATATTCTACCTCAATTAGAAACGGAAGTGTGCAAACGCCTTGTTTGCCTCTGCCATTCTGTGAGTATCTTCCTTCTTCTTGACAGCGCCGCCTGCATTGTTGTAGGCGTCCATGAGCTCTGCCGCGAGCTTTGCGCTCATCTCCCTTTCGGAACGCTTTCTCGTGCTGATGACGAGCCAGCGGATCGCCAGGGTCTGACGGCGTTCGGGCCTTATCTCCATGGGAACCTGATAGTTAGCGCCGCCGACACGCTTTGCCTTTACTTCGAGCATAGGCATAATGTTGTTGAGCGCCTGGTTGAACACATCCATGGGGTCCTGTCCGAGCTTTTCGCTTGCTATCTTAAGCGCGTCGTACACGATTGTCTGTGCGGTACCGCGCTTGCCGTCGTACATTATCTGGTTGACGAGCTTGGTGATTACCTTGCTGTTGTACACGGGATCGGGTAATACATCCCTCTTGGGGACGCTTCCTCTTCTGGGCATAATGTTTATCCTCCTCTTGAATTTTTTAAGGGTGTAACCTTAAATAAGCTATTGCTTGCCCCGTTGAAAATTTCGGGGTAGCAAATCTTCTCCGCAAGTCGCCTTGCGAATACTGCCTACTTTTATCGGCTAAGGGTAATATATTCCGAAAACAAGTAGGAATGAGACTGTCTTTTCCGCAAATTTCACTTTCCGTTGACGGAAATAAAATTCTGCGGTTCCAGGGGCGTTGCCCCTGGCGGCGCAACCTTAACCGCTCTCTTCTTGCTTCGTTGCGCCGCCTTCACCAAAGGAAGTAGAAGAGCAACAAATTGAGTGCGCCGATACAGAAAACCCTGTTTGCGCAACTTGATTATTTGAGAAGCAAACGGCAGGTAAAACCTGCTTGCGCCGTTTGAATTTACTTTAATCTATATACCTGTGCAGATTAAGACTTGGGACGCTTTGCACCATAGCGCGAACGGGCCTGCTTCCTCTTGGAAACGCCTGCCGTATCGAGTGCGCCGCGCACGATGTGATAACGAACGCCGGGGAGATCCTTTACACGTCCGCCGCGGATAAGCACAGACGAGTGCTCCTGAAGGTTGTGGCCTTCGCCGGGAATGTAAACGGTACCTTCCTGCTTATTGGTAAGTCTTACCCTTGCTATCTTTCTGATTGCGGAGTTAGGCTTCTTGGGCGTCGTAGTGGTAACCGAGAGGCACACGCCGCGCTTCTGGGGACAGTTGTCCAGAATGGGCGACTTGCTCTTGTATACCTGCTTTTCTCTGCCGTGCTTTATAAGCTGATTGATTGTGGGCATTTAATGCTCCTCCTTGCTTTACTCGACCATGTGGTCTGTGGAATATATTCTCTTCACCGCATTTACCCTTAAAAAATGCGATGGGAAGAAACAAAAATTATGCTCTTACACGAAAAATAATCGTTATGGTTAAGCATAACGACCCAAATTAACGATTGAGCAAATGATATTCTACCAAACATAAGGCAAGTTGTCAAATGTTTTTTTGCATATTTATGTCGGGTTAAGTCGCAAATGGCTTGAATTTATCGCCGCAGTATGCTAAAATTGCGCTATGTTCAAGAAAATCGTCAGATATTTCACTCCCTTCGAGTGGACGCTCTGGCTGGGCGGCATGGCGGCCATTGCGGCCGGGTTTATCTTCGGGCAGGAGCGCAATCTGCTGTCCCTGTTCTCCTCTCTGTTCGGCGTCACGCTTATAATATTCAACGCCAAGGGCAACGTGTGGGGGCAGGTATTCGCCATTTGCTTTTCCGTCCT
Source organism: uncultured Clostridia bacterium (assembly GCA_944368635.1). Lineage (GTDB taxonomy): Bacteria > Bacillota > Clostridia > Christensenellales > Borkfalkiaceae > Coproplasma. Next base: position 18,880 of record CALVXA010000015.1, on the reverse strand, counting down.
TTACGGTCTGCTTTCATACACGAAGGCATACTATGGCGAGATGATTATTTACTTCGCGCTGATGACGCCCATTCACATTGCCTCCATCGTAATATGGCTGAAAAATCTGAACAAGGACGCCAAACACCTCGAAGTGAAGATTAACACAGTGTCCGCGCGCGAATATGCCGTTGCGGGGGTATGCACCGTCGGGCTGACTGTCGCCTTCTACTATGTACTTAAGGCACTGAACACCGATAACCTGATAATCTCCACCATTTCGCTCGTGACGTCGCTTGCCGCGGCATACCTCATGCTCCGCAGGAGCGAATTCTTTTCTGTCTGCTTCGTGCTGAACGACGTCATACTTATTATAATGTGGTCGCTCAAGCTTTCTACGGACGGAATATCCGTACTGCCCAGCGTGCTGTGCTTTTCCATATTCCTGATCGACGACGCATATTGCTACCTGAGCTGGCGGAAGCTGAAGTTCAGCCAGCGCGTATCCACGCAAAAGCAAGAAGGACAGGACGGCGGTCCGAACGTAAGCCATGGCGGCTGTCAGAACGAAGGTCAGTATGACGGTCAGGGCGGCTGTCAGGGCGAAGGTCAGGGCTGAACACTCGCCCCTGCCACATTCGCGGCCGTAATATGCATTAGCGGACACAACACGCACTCTGCAATGTCCTTGCGCGTACTCCATAAATAAAGTATATAGTAATTGAATATAAGCAATTACTTCTTATATAAAGTTGCTTTGCAAAGTCAAGGGCGGCGGAACGCAATGTTCCGCCGCCCTTAAGCCGCACTGCCGCACCTTTTGCCTCGGCAACAGAAATTTCCGCGCAGACACCCTGTCGGCAGACGGGAAATCAGTTCATAACCACATCTTTGAGCTGTTCGTAGCGGCGTATGGCAAGTTTCCGCAGCTCGTCGGTTGCAAACGCGCCGCAAAAAGCCTCGTCCGCGATTGCCTTTGCCGTGAACACCGCCGAAACGGGAAAGCGCAGATTGTGCAGTTCGGAGAGAATTCTTCCGCTCTGCCGCGTTCCCATGAAGTCGCCGCCTCCCCTCATCTGCAGGTCACATTCGGCAATTTTAAAGCCGTCCGCGTTGTCCTTCAATACCGCAAGCCTTTGCCTTGCCGCTTCCGTATCCGCAGGCGAGAGCAGGAAGCAGTAGCTCTTTTGGCTTCCTCTGCCCACCCTGCCGCGCAGCTGGTGAAGCTGGGAAAGCCCGAACCTGTCGGCGTCGCAGATGACCATTACGGTTGCGTCGGGCACGTCTATGCCCACCTCTATGACGGTGGTGGACACAAGGCAGTCGTATTCCTTGCGTCTGAAAGCGTCCATAATCGCCTGTTTTTCGTTCTCCTTCATCCTGCCGTGCAGGAGCGCTATGCGCGCGGAAGGCATTTTTGCCTTCAATTCCTCGTACAGTTCGGTGACGGACATGACCGTACCCTCATCGTCGCCGTCTATCTTGGGACAGACGAAATATGTCTGTCTGCCCGCTGAAGCTTCGCCCTCTATCCAGCGGAGCATATCGTCATACTTGCTTCGGGGAATTACGGAGGTGGAAACGGGCATTCGTGAGGCGGGCTTGTCGCGTATGGTCGTGACGTCAAGGTCGCCGTAGAACACAAGCGAAAGCGTGCGCGGTATGGGAGTCGCGCTCATTACAAGACAGTCGCACCCTTCGCCCTTTTCGGCGAGCGCCGAACGCTGCGCAACGCCGAAGCGCTGCTGTTCGTCGCATACCACAAGCGCAAGTTTTGCAAACTCTACGTCGCGCTGAATTACTGCGTGCGTGCCGCACACGATGTCCGCAGTCCCCGACTTAAGCTCCGCCTTTATCCTCTTCTTTTCGGCGGCAGGCGTAGTACCCGAGAGAAAACGCACCTGCCTGTCCGGGAAAAAGCGGGCAAGCTGGGCTGCGTTCTGCCGCGCAAGCACTTCGGTGGGGGCGAGCATTGCCGCCTGATAGCCCGATTTTACCGCCATGAATATGGCAGTAAGCGCAACCGCCGTCTTGCCGCAGCCCACGTCGCCCTGCAACAGTCTGTTCATGATTACGGGCGAGGTCACGTCCGAAAATATGTCGCGCACCGCCGACTTCTGCCCCTCCGTGAACCCGAAGGGGAAAGAGGCGATGAATTGCTCCACCTGCGCCTGCGTCACGCAGTATCTGTTGAGGCGCGCCGCCTGTCTGTCCCCCTTAATCGCCTTGAAGGCGCTGACGAGCATGAAGTATTCCTCCACGGCTATCCTCTCCCCCGCCGCCGCGACGTCGTCCATGTCGCGGGGTTCGTGTACGCGGCGGTATGCCTCGCCGAGGTCGGAAAGGGCATATTTTCTTTGCAGGGCAAGGGGGATTGCGCTTTGGATATGCACGTTTGAAAGCGCCTGCCTGACCGCCGTGCGCACCGCGCCCTGAGTAAGACCGCCCGCGAGCGGATAGACGGGCAATATGCCCTTGAGCGTCTTAAGCCTGTCCGCGCTTTCGAACACGGGATTGACCATTTCGGCATACATTCCGTACTTGTTGCGCACCCTGCCGTAGAAGAAATATTCGCCCGCCGTGAGTTTTGTCGCCACATATGGCTGATTGAACCATACCGTGGTAAAGTAATTGTCCCCCTGGCGGCACACGGCCTTTACGACGGGGCGGCGCGCATACCTGTTCAGGCTTACGCTTACCACCTCGCACGGGATGAGCGCCATGTCGTTATGCCTTGCTTCGACTATGCTGTCGGGCGACGTCAGATCGAGATATGTTCTGGGGAAAAAGCGCACCAGCCCTTCCTGGTCTGTTATGCCCAGCTTGCAAAACTGCTGCGCACGCTTTTCGGAGATGTACTTTAAGTCGGTCAGTTTCATGAATATATCCTTGGCGGCTTTACCACTTTACGGGCGTAAAGCCGTCACTGTCGTAGTGCCAGAAGTTCCCATCCTCCGCAGGCCGGCTCTGGCTGTAATAGTAGCGCGGCGCAGTCTGCACAGCAATGTTGTTCAAGCGGAAAGTTATCTGCCGCCACCCGTTCTCCGTTCCCCCGTAGTATACCTCTTCAACAAGCGCGCAGCCGTCGAAAGTATAATCGCCCACGTATGTAAGGTCGGCGGGGAGTATTATGCTTTGAAGCGAAGAACAGTCATTGAACGCGTAATCGCCTATTGTCTGTGTTCCGTCGGGTATTCTTATTCCCGTAAGAGAAGTACAGCCGGCAAACGCGTAATCGCCTATGCCCGTAATTCCGTCGGGCAGATAAACGCTTTCAAGCGCATGGCAGCCGTTGAACGTCATGTTGCCGATAGTCGCGACGCCGTCGGGCACAGTTATATCCGTAAGCGAATAACAGCCCGAAAACGCGCTGGCGCCAATCTCGGTCACTCCGTCGGGAATTGTCACGCCGTTCAGCTTGTCGCACCCCCCGAAAGCCGCGGAGCCTATCTTTGTAAGACTGTCGGGCAAATCTATACCCTCAAGACTTTCGGCATTGCTGAAGACGTACATCTTCAATTCGGTTATATTTTCGGGCAGACGGACGCTTTCAAGCATAGTGCAGGACGAGAACGCGGAGGCGCCGATATCCGTCACGCCGTCGGGCAATGTAACGGACACGAGGGACGTGCAGCCGCAGAATGCGCCGTTATTTATTTTTGTTATTCCGTCAGGAATGACGAGGTCTGTGACAAGCCCGCCGTTGAGATACAGCTTGTAGTCATATGTAAAAGGACTTCCGACATCGACCTGAAAGTCTATCCTGCACCATGCCGCCAGGTCTGAAATATGCACCTCCGCAATGCCGTCGCAGTTCATGAAGGCGTCCGCGCCGAAAGTGACTATTGTTTCGGGAATTGTGATTTTTTCCAGCCTGCTGCAGGAAGCAAACCCCTCGGGCACGATTTCCGTTACCGCCGCGCCGTTGTGGCGTGCGGGAATGACTATTTCGGTGAGGTACAGGGCGTTGCCCGCGCCGACGGCATATGTGCCGTCGGGCAGCGGATAGTACGCCAGACCCTCCGTGCCGGAAGATTGGGCGTTGTCCTGCACCCACTGCATGAAGTCTTGCTCCGTGCCCGTATGCCCCGCCTCCAGCCAGATTTCATACGCAGACTTGTCGTCCTCTTCGCCGCCGCACGCCGCCATAGCAAGCCCCGCCGCACATATGGCCGATACCGCAACGGCAAAAAGCACTTTCCCGATAGTAATTTTTTTCATTATTTCCCCTCATAGTTTTAACTGACAGATATCCGCATTTTGCCGAAACATAAAACTGTATGTTAAAATACAGGGAAGTCCAAATTTTTCGGACTTCCCTTGCGTGATTTCTTTGATTTGTCACTCGAGCGAAACGATGTAGTAATAGACAGGCTGACCGCCGTAGTGGAAATCCACGTCGCAGTCGGGGAATTCTTCGCCCACCTTTGCGGCAAGCGCCTCCGCCGCGCTCTCCTCCACGCCTTCGCCGTAGTAGAGCGTTATCATCTCATGTTCGCTGTTCTTCATCTTCTTGATGAGGTCGAGCGTCGTCTTGTCGATATCGCTGCCCTTTGCGAGTATCTTCTTGGCATCCAGACCTATTATGTCGCCTTCATGCAGACTGAAGCCGTTCATCGTGGTATTGCGGACGGCGTACGTGACCTGACCAGCCGCCACATTGTCTATCGCATGGGTCATGTTCGTCTTGTTTTCGGGCACGCTGACTTCGGGGTTGAAATCCAGCGCGGCGGCAAAGCCCTGGGGCACGTTCTTGGTAGGAATTACGTGTATAGTGCGGTTATTGACAAGCCCCTTTGCCTGTTCTGCCGCAAGGATGATGTTGGAGTTGTTGGGGAAGACGAACACGTTGGAGGCGTTTATCTTCTGCACGGCGTCGGCAATGTCCTGCGCCGAGGGGTTCATGGTCTGACCGCCCTCTATTACCCTGTCGACCATCAGGTCCTTGAATATCTCCGCAAGTCCTTCGCCCGCGCAGATGGCAAGCATGCCCATCTCCTTCTTTTCGGCTTCGAGCTTGGCCTTGAGCTGGCGGTTTTCCTCCAGCATGTTCTCTATCTTGATTCTGTCAAGTTCGCCAAGTTCCAGCGCGTATGTGAGCGCTATGCCGGGGGTATTTGTGTGAACGTGTACCTTTACGAAGTCGAGGTCGCCTATGCAGATGACGGAGTCGCCTATGCCCATCAGCTTTTCCTTCAGCTTATCTATGTCGGCAAGCGTCGTCTGCTGTTTTAAATTGATTACGAAAAATTCCGTGCAGTATGCGAACTGAATGTCGCCGAGGTCGAGATTTATGATGTCGGAATTGTCGTCGAAGTCGGGTTCTTTGGCGTTGTCCTGCGCCTCCGTGGGAATGGAATCGGTGCCGATGTCCTCACCCGTGAGCGCCGCAAGAAAACCGCGCATTATGGTCATAAGTCCCACGCCGCCGCTGTCCACGACGCCCGCCTTTTTGAGTACGGGCAGAAGTTCTGGCGTCTTGGCAAGCGCTTCGTCGCCGACTTCGATTACGGCCTTGAGGAAGTCCACAAAGTCCTTGTTCTTGGAGGCAAGCTTGGGCGCCGACTCGCTCATCATGCGGACGACGGTAAGAATTGTGCCTTCCTTGGGAATGGAGACCGCGGAGTAGGCAACTTTGGTGCCCGCTTCCAGCGCCTTGGCGAACGTCTTGGTGTCAAAACTTTCGTTGCAGTTCTTGATGACGGAGCATATGCCCCTGAATATCTGCGACGATATGACGCCCGAATTGCCCCTTGCACCTCTTAACGCGCCCTTTGAAACGGCGTCGCATATCTCCTGAAATCTGTTGGAAGTGCAGGCGTTCATCTCCTTGATGGCCGACTGCATGGTAAGCGACATATTCGTACCCGTATCGCCGTCAGGCACGGGGAAGACGTTCAGGGCGTCGACTTTTGCCCTGTTCAATTCCAGCATCCTTGCGCCGGAAGCTACCATTTTACGGAATTCGGCGCTGTTGACGGTTTTCTGCATTGTTTCTCCTTGACTTATAAACGGTGCGGAGCTTATTTTTCCGCACGCAAAATGGGATTAAACCAAAATATCCTTAAAATATTAGAGTTTAACCCCGATGATGTTGACGTTCACGGTATCCACTATCATCCCCGCAAACTTTTCAACCTTATATTTAATACCTTCCTTAAGGCTCTCGGCAACGGCATTTATGGAAACGCCGTACTTTATTATTACATATACGTCGATGAAAATTCTGTCGCCGTTGGTAACTACCTTTACGCCCTTTCCGCCCGCAGGTTTCTTCAAAAGCTCCGCAAGGGAGTCCGTGAACTTGCGCGCGACCGTATCGACAATGCCGTAACATTCCAGCGCGGCGTTTGCCGCCACCTTGGCTATGGCCTGGTCGGATATTGAAATTTTTCCGTAAACATTGCTCGTATTAACTGACATGACGAGTTCCTTCGGGAAGACGGTGCGCCCTCCCAGCCCGTCCGGGACAAGGTTAAAAAGCCGCAACAGCGCGTGCTTCGCCCGGACAATACCATATGAGGTATATTTCAATTCTACCCTCTTTTTCTGTATTTTGCAAGTACTTTAATAAAAATGTAAGATTTTTTATTACAATTTTATGCCCGAAACGGGCTTTCAGCCAAAAAAATTTATTTTATGCCCGCATTTTTGATTGATTTTTTTTGCGTGTCGTGTTATATTGTATAGGCTGTTTGAAGTAAACGGCTTTATTTTTAACCAAAAAATAGCAAAATAACCTTAAGCGGGAGGAGAATAATATGTCCAGAGTATGCAGCGTTTGCGGTAAGGGTCAGACGTCGGGTAACAACGTCAGCCACTCCAAGAGAAGAACGAGAAGAACTTTCAAGGCGAATGTTCAGAAGGTTTCCTACGTCAACGCAGAGGGCAAGGTTGTAAACGATTATGTATGCACGAGATGCCTTAAGACCGTTGCAAGGGCTTAAATTTTAAAATAGCGTTTAAACGTGCGTGCCGTCAGGCACGCACGTTTTCTTTTTTTAAGCAGTAAATTTTGCAGAAGCACATACGGATAGAAGTACCTTTTGAAAAGACATATCCGGATAAGGGTGCGTACGGTCAAGAATACAGGAAGAAGTACATACAGGTAAAAGCAGATACAGTCAGAAGTAAATACATATAAAAGTAAATACGAGTAAAAGCAAAGCAGGCGGCGGGCGCACTTAAATGCGCCCGCCGCCTGCTTTTATTACACATCAGCTTTATTTAAAAATCCGTCTTAAATAACAGCCTATGCGCCGTACGGCGCGGTTAAGCCGTTCCCCGCAGACTTAAGTTACTTTACGGTGTGTCCGCCCTTAAGATAACTGCGGCGTATTTTAAGCTTGCTTACCGCGCGGGCGAGCTGTGCCTGGACGGAGAAGTATTCCTGACGGGAGAGCTTCTGCATCATGGCTTCCTTTGCGTCTTCCGCAGTCTTCTTTGCCCACTCCTCGTCTATCTCTTCGGGGCGGAGAACAGAATCGGCGAGTATGAGAACGTCGTTATTCTCTATCTTCATTATGCCCGACGAGATGGCGGCGACCTGCTTTTCCTGTCCCTCCGCGGTGAACGTAAGCTTGCCGGGGACTATTGCCGTTATGGCGTTGCTGTGTCCCGCAAGCACGCCGTACTCGCCGTCGACTGCAGGCACCGTAAGGCTTTCGCACTCGCCTTCGTAGAATATTCTCGTCGCGCTGTAAATATGCGTGGTGAACGTCCTCATGCCGTTATGCCTCTTTCTTGAGCTGTTCCGCCTTCTTTATTACGTCGTCCAGCGTGCCGACGTTGTAGAACGCCGCCTCCGGGTATTCGTCCATCTCTCCGTCGATGATGGCCTTGAAGCCCTTGACCGTCTCGCTCATGGGAACATATACGCCCTTGATGCCCGTGAATTTTTCGGCGACGGACATGGGCTGCGCAAGGAACCTCTGGATCTTTCTCGCGCGGTAGACGGTAACTTTGTCGCTTTCGGACAGTTCGTCCATGCCGAGGATGGCGATTATGTCCTGCAACTCCGAATACTTCTGCAGAATTTCCTGAACTTTTCTTGCCGTATCGTAGTGTTCCTGACCGACTATGTCGGGTTCGAGTATTCTCGAAGAGCTTTCGAGAGGGTCGACGGCAGGGTAGATGCCCTGTTCGGCAATCTTACGGCTGAGGACGGTGGTTGCGTCCAGGTGCGCGAACGCCGTTGCGGGCGCGGGGTCCGTAAGGTCGTCCGCAGGCACATATACCGCCTGTACGGAAGTTACGGAGCCGCTGCGCGTGGAAGCTATTCGCTCCTGCAGTTCGCCCATCTCGTTAGCAAGCGTAGGCTGATAGCCCACCGCCGAGGGCATACGCCCGAGCAGGGTGGAAACTTCGCTGCCCGCCTGAACGAAACGGAATATGTTGTCTATGAAGAGCAGCACGTCCTTGTGGCGCACGTCGCGGAAATACTCCGCCATGGTAAGCCCCGTAAGCGCGACGCGCATACGCACGCCGGGCGCTTCGTTCATCTGTCCGAACACCAGCGCAGTCTTTTCGGAAACGCCGCTGGCCTGCATTTCGCGCCAGAGGTCGTTGCCCTCGCGCGAACGTTCGCCTACGCCCGTGAATATGGAGTAACCGCCGTGTTCGGTTGCTACGTTGTGGATAAGTTCCTGTATAAGCACCGTCTTGCCGACGCCTGCGCCGCCGAAGAGGCCGATTTTGCCGCCCTTTGCATAGGGTTCCATGAGGTCGATGACCTTTATGCCCGTCTCCAGCACTTCTGCCACGGGACTCTGCTCCTCGAAGGAAGGAGCCTTGGCGTGTATGGGTCTTCTCTCCTCGCATTCGGGCGCGGGACCGCCGTCTATGGGCTGACCGAGTACGTTGAACATTCTGCCGAGGGTGCCCTCGCCGACGGGTACGGTTATCCTTTCGCCCGTGGCGGTCACTTCCTTGCCCCTTGAAAGACCTTCGCAGGGGCCGAGCATTATACAGCGCACGACGCCGCCTCCGACATGAGCGGCAACTTCCATTACGTACGTCTTGCCGCCCTGTTCGACGGTGAGCGCGTCCTTTATTCTGGGCAGAGTTCCTTCGAACTCCACGTCCGTAACGGGGCCGGATATGTGAACTATTCTTCCCTTGTTTGCCATTGTATTAACATTCTCCTTGCCTGTGTTCAAGCTGTGCCTTTGCGCCTGCCGCCACCTCGGTTATCTCGCCCGTGATGGCCGCCTGTCTCAGCCTGTTGTACTGTACCGACAACTCGCTCATCAGTTTCTCCGCGTTGTCGTTGGCGGACTTCATCGCCGTCATTCGCGCGTGCTGCTCGCTGCAGAAACTGTCCACCAGCGCACTGTATATGAAGCCCGCGATATAGCTCTGCATGACGTTGCGCAGCACTACGGAGACAGAGGGCTGATATTCGAAGGGTTCCTTTACCGGCTCCTCCACCGTGGTGGTTATGAATTCCTTGCGGTGGAAGGGCAATATACGCGTAAGCATCGCGCTGTCGCTCATTCCCTGCATATCCGTATACGCAACGTATATCTTTGTGAACATATCCCTGTTGAAGGCGTCCAGAAGCACGTCGCTTATCTTTCTCGCGCGGTACATTGTGGGGTTCTGCGCAGTATACAGAAAGCTCTGCTCGATTTTTATTCCGCGCTGCGTCAGAAGCTGTCTGCCGTATTCGCCGACCACGTACCACTTGATGTCGTTGCCGCCTTCTGCAAGTTCCAGCGCCTTTTTGATGACGTTGTAGTTGTACGCGCCCGCAAGCCCCTTGTCGCCCGTTATAACCAGGCACGCGAACGTACCCGTAAGTTTTTCGTTTACGTCCACGGGGTAAAAGTAACGGCTTTCGGGCATATCGCCCTGACGGAATATGCGCTTTATCTCCACCTTGAGCGCCTCGAAGAAGGGTCTGGTCCTGTCGAGGTCGGCCTTGGCCTTTCTCATCTTGGTAGATGAGATGAGGTACATGGCGTTGGTTATCTTGCGCATATCCGAAATGCTGGACAGCCTCTTTTTAATTTCGTGTAAATTAGGCATTATTCAGCCCCTCGTCAAATGGTCTTTGCGTAGCTCTCCGCGAATGCCTTTGCGCGCTCCGTTATCTTCTTTCTGAGCTCCGCAGAGACAGCTTTACCCGTCCTGACCTCGTCGCAGATTTCCTGCTCGTTCTCGTCAAAGTACTCGATGAGCCTGTTCTTGAAGTCAGGCATCTTCTCTGCGGGGACGCAGGTGAGCGCATGACCCAGCGCCGCGACAAGCACGATTACCTGGCTGTGCATGGGTATGGGCGAATACTGAGGCTGACGGAGCAGCATCATGAGCCCCTTGCCGTAGGCGAGCAGATTCTTGGTCGCGTCGTCCAGGTCGGAGGAGAACTGCATGAACACCTCCATCTCCCTGTACTGCGCGAGGTCAAGCCTTATCGCGCCTGCCGCCGACTTCATCGCCTTTGTCTGCGCGTCGCCGCCCACACGGGAGACGGATATGCCGACGTTTACCGCGGGACGCTGTCCCGAGAAGAACAAATCGCCCGCAAGGAAAATCTGTCCGTCGGTTATGGAAATTATGTTGGTGGGTATATATGCCGAGATGTCGCCCGCCTGCGTTTCGACGATGGGCAGGGCAGTCATGCTGCCGCCGCCCTTTTCGTCGGAGAGGTGCGCGGCACGCTCCAGCAGTCTCGAGTGAAGATAGAATACGTCGCCGGGGTAAGCTTCACGTCCGGGCGAACGGCCGAGCAAAAGGCTGAGCGCCCTGTATGCCACGGCGTGCTTTGAAAGGTCGTCGTAGACTATAAGCACGTCCTTGCCCTGCTGCATGAAGTATTCGGCTATCGCGCAGCCCGAGTAGGGTGCGATATACTGCAATGCGGCGCCGTCGCTCGCGAACGAGCAGACGAGTATGGTGTAGTCAAGCGCGCCCTTGCGTTTCAACGCTTCCTTGAGCCTTGCAACCGAGCTTGCCTTCTGACCTATCGCAACGTATATGCAGATTACGTCCTTGCCCTTCTGGTTTAAGATTGTATCTATTGCGACGGCAGTCTTGCCCGTCTGCCTGTCGCCTATTATCAGTTCACGCTGACCCCTGCCTATGGGGAACATTGCGTCTATGGCAAGTATGCCCGTCTCCAGCGGCCTGTTTACGGGCTGCCTGTCCGTAATGCCGGGTGCGGGAGCTTCTATGGGCATGAACTTTTCCGCCTGCACGGGCGCGCCGCCGTCGATGGGCGAACCGAGTGCGTCCACTACCCTGCCTATGAGCGCATTGCCCGCAGGCACGCCCGCCGTCTTGCCCGTACGGTATACGGCTGTGCCTTCCTCGACTTCCCTGTCGTCGCCGAAGATGATTACGCCGACGTAGTCCCTGCCGAGTTCCTGAACCATGCCCTTGACGCCGCACTCGAAGGCGACGATTTCGCCGTATTCGACCAGGTCAAGTCCGCTGACCCTTGCAATGCAGTCGCTGACGGAGATTACCCTGCCCGCTTCGTTCGCGCCGAGAGTCATGCTCCATTCGGCAATGGATTTCTTTATGCCCTCCACGCTGTCTTTGAGAAGGGGTACGAGCCCCGCGGAGGAGGAAAGTCCGTTTCTTATATCCTGCTTGAGTCTGTCAAGCCTGCCCTGTGCGGACCAGTCGTAGACGTTGTCGCCGTATTCAAGGCGGAAACCGCCCACAACCGATTTGTCTATTACGACCTCTATCTCGGGACGGACGCCGTATGTGCGCTGCAGGAAGTCTGCAATGCCCCTGCGCTGCGCCTCGTCGGGGGGAGTGACGCAGTACAGCTTTGCCGCAACCTGAGCGGCAGGTCTGACGCTCTCCTTTACGGGCGCCGCCTTCCTTATGCTCTCCTTGATTGCCTCTACCCTGCCCTGCGCGGTATAGTCGTACACCTTGCCGCCGTATTCAAGGCGGAAACCGCTTACGACAGATTTGTCCTCCACCACGTCAATCTGCGGGCGCGTGCCGAAGGTGCGCTGCAAAAAGTCCGCAATGCCCTTCTTCTGCCCCTCGTCGGGGGGAGTTATGCAGTACAGTACGGCGCGTTCGCCGCCCTTACCTTTCTTTTCAGCCATTTGCGTTGCCCCCGTCGTTCATCTGTCTGAGGAATTCGTCGTAGATTGCGCCGTCGCTCTCATCAGTGCGCGTCTTGCCGATGGCGGCAAGCGTAGCCTCGCCGACGATGTCCGCAACGTCGCCTTCACCCTGTCCGCCGCTTCGTGCGGAGCGAGAAAGCCTTTCGGCAAGCGTGTTCCTCGACTCCTCGGATATGCCGCTCAAGGTTATGTCGGACTGCGCCGTTTTGAGATAGCTGTCGTACAGCGCGCTGTCGTTTTCGGGCGTGCTGCCGACGACGAGCAGTTTTTCCGCCGAGGCTACGACCATGCGGGCAATTTCGTCACCCGCCTGTGCCATGTATGCCGCGCGCTCCTGCTCAGCGCGCTTCTGTCCGTCTGCAACTATCGTGCGGGCGCGCTCCTCGGCGTCCTGCACTATCTTCTTGCTCTCCTTCTCGCTCCTTGCAAGAAGTTCGCGTCTCTTTGCCTCCATTTCGCTTTCGACGTTTTCAAGCTGCTGCTGTTTCTGCTTTTCGAGTTCGGCAATTTCCGCCGTCCTCTTTGCATGCTCTTCCGCGGAGGTCTTGTACTTTTCCTCCCTCTGGCGCATGAACTTGCGCACCGGCTTGAACAGGAGCAGGGAAAGTCCCGAAGCAAGTATTATGAAGTTAAAGACGTGCAGCAGTATCTGCTGCCAGTCTATGTTCAAAGGAATAGTCATAGTTTATCTCCTGTACGCAACGTATGCCGCGCGGAATTTTATAGTACGAATATCAGCAATATTGAAACAATCAGGGCGTAAATTACGACGGTCTCTATGAACACGAGGCCGAGCATGAGCGACGAACGGATGTTGCCTGAAGCTTCGGGCTGGCGGGAAATACCCTCGGACGTCTTTGCTATTGCAAGACCCATGCCGATTGCGCCGCCAAGCGTGGCAAGACCGATTGCAACGCCTGCCGCGATTGCCTTGCCGCTGGTTGCGTCAGCTTCAGCAGTCTGTTCGGTGCCCTGGTCAGCCGCTTCTGCAGGCTGAGTACCGTCCTGCTCTGCCGCATATACTGCCGCTACGGGAGCGTAATCTGCCACATCGCCCGAAGAGATGGCTGCGGAAGTTACGAACGCTGCCGCGATGAGCGCAAACATAACCGTGAGTATGAGTGCCATGTACTTTTTTGTCGATTTCATAATAAAAATCCTCCGAAATTTTGCCGTTTGTTTATTTGTGTCGATTATATGTCACGATGCCGCCGTGCGGTCATCTTCTGCCCTGTCATGCCGCGACGGCCTGCTTGCCGCCCTTTGCCTTCTTTTTCGCCTTTCTGACGGAATGTACGGGTTCTGTCACTTCGCCGTAGTAGGTTGCCGTAAGCATTACCAGGACATAGGTCTGAATTATCGCGTGCAGCAGCGTGAACAGCACGCCGACTATTACGGGAAGCACTATGGACAGCGCTATCGAATAGTAGACAAGTTCAGTTACCAGCAGCCCGCTGAGCAGCGCGCCGAACAGACGGAAGCTCATGGACACGGGAAGGGAAAATTCCTTAATCGCCCTGCCCAGTCCGCGGGGACCGCTTTTGACTATGCCGCCGCCGAGTATGAATATGTATGACAGACAGCCCATGGCTATCGCGCCGTTTATGTCCGACAGGGGCGCGGGAAGGGATACGGAATGGCCGTTAATTGCCACAAACTGTATGCCGAACAGCTCGAACAAAGTGCCGAAGCAGATATAGCAGCCTGCGCCGAATATGTAACAGCCCAGAAAGTTGTTGCTGTGCGGACTGCTTGTTCTGGCAAGGTTATCGAAAAAGCCTACCAGCGCTTCCAGAAGACTCTGGAATTTGCCGGGCACTTCCCTGAAGCGAGGAATTGCAAAAATTCTGATGAGTACGGCCACGACGAGAAGTATTGCCGTGACTAAAAGTCCCGATATGGCGGCGGGATTGACGGCCCAGCCGAACAGGTCAATCTTTTTCTCCTCGTGCAGTACCGCATCGGCCAGCTCGTCGGAAATGGTACCCCCCTTCTCCCCTGCGCCAATGAGTATGGCGCCGACAAGCGAAGCGACCAGAACGAGCGCGACTATCGCAAGTATGAAATACTTCTTTACTGCCGGTTTTCTTACATCGTTCATAGATTTCTCCCGCCCGACCCGCAGCGCGGGACCAGGCAATGTGTATGTGTTTACGCACCTCCCCGCATTTCCCTCGGGGACGCGCATAAAAAAATGCCGTGCAACAGGTTTTACTGTCGGCGCGGCTGTCTTACCTTAAAAATGCACGGAAACACCAGCGACGGCAGATGCCGCCGTTAAGTTTTAGCGGCGCAAAACGCCGCACATCCCGACTGCACAGACAGACGCGGACAACTCTTTCCCCCTGATGCTTAAGATAATTTTACGTCAAACTTCGTTCGCTGTCAAATGTTCTGCGGCAACAGTCCTTCATTTTTTATTATATAACATATTAACCCCCGTTAATTTAACATTTCAGCGCAATGCAATGTCCGAAAATATCAAACCTGCGCGGCATATGCCGAAACAGACAACTGTATTTATGCGGCATAATAAGGCACACTTTCAGACGGGGGCGCAGGACGGAAAGCGCAACGAAATACGCCGCGCGTGCCGCGGCGGAGCCGAAAGGCGCCCGCGGCAACGGAAAATGAAGACAAAATAAGGACGTCGGAGAAAAAATCCGCCGACGTCCCGTCTGTCTTTGCATAAATTTATGCGGTATTGCCCTGTATTCACCCGCGCAGGCGAACGTTCACGCGGGGCAACGACCTCGTTCATGTCCGCCAACGTCCGACAACACGCAGTCGGCAACTGACGTCAGCCGATATCGCTGTCCTTCGAAGGGTCGTAGCTGACAACACGCCTGCCGATATATTCGTGAAAATGTCCGTGAATGTAATATGCAAGCACAATGATGATTATTCCTGGAACGGCAGATGCGGCAGACAAGATTACCGTCTGACCTATGCTTATTTCGCTCGCCTCCACAAAATTTGCGGGAATAGCTACATTGGCGTTCCTGATTATCAGCATGAGCATTAGCGCGAAGACGGCAAACATGGGCATACCCATGACGCCTATATTTCTGGCTCTGGAACTGATGAAGCAGCCTATCATCACCACGGAGAACAGCACAAAGTTTATAATCATGCTTATGTTCACGCTTTTGACCATGCTGTCGTAATAGCTTTGCTCGACGAGTCCGAGCCTTGCCATGTCATTGAGCTCCCCGAGGTTGGGCAGCAGACTGCCGCTCTCCAGATAGATGTACGCGCAGAAGCCGAAAAAGATGAGAAGGCTTACCAGCGGCAGAATCACGCCCGTGCGCTGTCCGAAGTTCGTGAGCCTTGACCCGTAGTTGAAGAATAATATGTACAGCACTGTCGCGCCTGCGGCAAGAATGAGCAGATTGGTAACCGACGCCCTGAAGTACAGCCCGCAGCCAAGTATTGCATACATACACAGTACATATATGGGGGCAACGGGGTTGAGGCGGCGCTTTTTGCGCTTTATTCTTAACCTGTTCAGATAATCCTCCCTGCTGTGCGTAAGCAGCGTGAGGAAGCCGAGAATAAGTGCGAGCGCCGCAACGATGAGAAGCGCGATTGACCAGTCGTTGTCCATGAAGAAGTCGGGCAACATATACCACAGCGTAGTGGACAAAGGGTTGCCGCACAGCGCCGAAACGCCGAACGCAACGAGGTACAGGAGCGCGGCGAACACCGCCACGGACAACACGCTTGCCACAGTCTTGAAAATTGTGCGGTTGCGCTTGCCCCTTCTGACCTTTGCAAGCTTCTTTCTGTTGATTTCCGCCGTGTTCATCTGACGGGAACGTATCCTGCTGAGCATTTCCGTAAATTCGCCTTCAGACTTCTGATATGCGAGGTTGAAGTAAATGCTCTTCTTGTCGATGTCCTCGGTAGACTGGTAGAGGTCGCTTTCCTGGTCGGTATTGAATGAGTACAGCGTCATGTTCCAGTATATTCTGGCGTCATACTCGTTGTCGGTATTGGTTATAAGCAATTCGGAATAGCGCAGCGCAACCTTGAAGCACTTTGCCTTTTCCGCAGCGATGACGACTGCCTTGACGGCCTCTCTGCGCGCCTCGTCCGAACGGTAGTAGCCGAGGACGACGTCGTAAGCTTCTATGAACTGCGCCTGATTTTTTACCGTCATGCCGCCAAGGAAGGGCGCCATCCTGCCCTTCAGATAGGCGTCTATCTGGTTGTCATACTCCAGATACCCCAACGCCTCCTTGAAAATCTGCCCGTCGCCGAACTTCGCATAGGCGTCCGTACGGGAGAAGAACTGCTCCCACCCGTCGCAGCCCTGCGCGGCGAGGTTTTTCATGTCGATAAGCTCCGTGTCGCTGTTGTCCAGCTTGAGGAGCATATTGCACAGCCCCTTGACCGCGTCGAACTCGTGTTCCTTCATGGCGCGACGGGTGTAGAGCTTCATCTCCTTCTTGTATGTCTCGTCGGGCAGTTCCATCATCTCAATCGCAGAACTGAACAGCTTGTAGTTGAGCGATGCGCGCGCCTCGTCCTTGACCTTGGCAATGTTTTCCCTGCGGTAGTCCACGCCGTCCGCCATGTACTTGCGGTTTCTGATTATGTTGAATATGTTTACCGCAAGGCCGTTGTCGATGTTTTTGAACACGCAGTCGTACATCGTGTTGATGAACGACTTGTAGAAGTTCTCGCTGTCGGCGTTGTCGACGATGAACGTAAGCTTGTTGAACAGCACGTCCCAGTATTCCTTGTCGGACTTTTGGGTCTTCTGGGGTTTTTTGAAGATGACCGCAGGCAGTTCGTCCAGCTTGCTGAGCCTGAATTCCCCGAGAAGTTCGAGCGCGACAACCTCGCCGCTGGAGGGATAACTTTCCCTGTACTGCTTTATGCTTGACA
Source organism: uncultured Clostridia bacterium (assembly GCA_944368635.1). Taxonomy (GTDB): domain Bacteria; phylum Bacillota; class Clostridia; order Christensenellales; family Borkfalkiaceae; genus Coproplasma. The sequence continues at coordinate 1,916 of CALVXA010000015.1, read as the reverse complement.
GGGCGCGCTTGTAGCTGGGCGTGCCGTAGCCCGCCTGCATATCGTCCCGCACAAATCGCAGATTTTTGCCCAGGCCGAAGTCGCTTACGGACTTTTCCACGAAGCCCTTCAGCTGCGTTGCCTTTACCTCGCGGGAGCCCTTCTGTACCTGCTTGCGCTCTATCCTGGAAGCGGAGATTATGCCCTTCGACTTTATGAAAGGCATTACCCTTTCAAGCAATTCCTGCTGATAGTCGCCCCTGAAGTAGTCCACGCTGTTGAGCTGCATATTGCCCGTGCCCATGCGCGTGAGGTCGGCAGGCAGTACGGGCATATCCTTGCAGTAGAGATATATCAGCGAATCGGGCTTTCTTTCGCCGATGTTTATGTAATATTTGTACCTGCGCCACTCGTTTTCCACCCACGTCGCGGTGAGATAGTCCGTGCGCGAACCGAACAGCAGCATTACCCTGCACGACTGCAACGCGCGGAGAATCTTCGGCTCGTACACCTTGCCCTGGGCGTCCTTGTTCTGACCTATCGACACGGGCGAGAAGAATACCTTAAGCCCGTGCTTTGTAAGGTTTTCGTACGTTTCCTCCGCCTTGTAAAAGTCGTCCGTCTTTACCGTTCTGTTTCCGCCCTTGGTCTCCAGCTGTTCGGACTGCTTGAAGGAGATGAACACGTCATAGTCCTCCTCCTTCTCCACATAGCCGCTGAGCGTGTTGAGTATTTCGTCCAGCTCCGCCGCCTTGTCGATATATTCCTTCTTGTCCTCCGAAGGACGGGCGATGAGTTCCTTATAGTAGCGGTAATTGCGTATATTGTCACGCTTTGTGCTGTACTTTACCCTGAAAAACGTGGGGTACTTCTTGCCGTCCGGTTCGCTGACGTAAATTACGCCGAACTGTGCGAGTATTGCCTGCCAGTAGAGTTCGAGGCAGTCGGGATATTCTTCAATTTTTGCAACGCTCAGTTCATAGGCGTCGTCAAACTTTCTGCCGACGATACGCAGTTCGGCAATCTGCTTGAGAAGGGGCTCCATCTCCTTGTCGACGTGGAGATACTTCCTGCCGCAGAAACTGCACACAAGCCCGCCAGACGTCTTCGAAAGCTGGCCGCCGCAGGTATAGCACTCGCCTTTGCTTATTCTTTCCTGTACCTTATCTGAAATTTCAGACATATTCTCTCCTTTTATGACTTAAAATTTTGACTGTAATAACTCGATTATGCGCAGATTGCGCGTGCGGAGGGGATGTCTATCTGTCGTTTTCCCTCTTCCACTCCAGAAGTCTTTGGATGTCCTCGCTCTGTACGGAGGAGGATATCTGTCCGAGAGCGGCTGAAAAATCTTCCCGCGAGAGGCGCTTGCCCCCGCCATTCATGGCGCGCAGGGCTGAAAGCTCCTCCGCCCTGTCCAGAAGATTTACCACGTCCGCGCCGTTGAACCCCTGTGTGTCCGCTACTATCCCGTCGAGGTCTATGTCGCCGTCCACCTGCACGATGCCCTTTGCACGCAGCTTGTCAAGCCGCCTTTCAATCAGATATCTGCGCGCGCCTTCGTCGGGCAGACCCACATATATCTTCGTGCCGAACCTTCCCGGCCGCAGAAACGCGCCGTCCACGTCCCACGGCTTGTTCGTCGCCGCAATCAGAAACAGTATGTTTCCCTGCTCCCCGCCGTAGGCTTCCGTGCCCTGAAGCTGCGCAAGCAATTCGCTGCGGAGCTGGCGGGCATACTGCGACCTGGTGGACTTGGGCGAAATGCTGTCCATCTCGTCAAAGCATATGACGGCGCAGGGGAAGCTGCGCGCCTCGGCAAACAGCGCCCGCACGGCCTTTTCCGTGTTTCCGACGCCCTGGTTCAACAGGTCCGACGGCTTGACAGAACAGAACTTCGCGCGGATTTCACGGGCTAGCGCCGCCGCTAGCATGGT
>CALVXA010000014.1 GCA_944368635.1 uncultured Clostridia bacterium | reverse complement strand
ACGGGAAAACGCGATATGCCAGCAGACAGGGTGAGCGTCAGCCCCTGCACGCCGTCAATCTCCAGCTTGGTAAGCCCCGTGTTGATATCCGAGGCAATTTTCTCTATCTCGACGTACGCAGTAATATCGCGGAGGATGAGCATGAACTCGTCACCGCCGTACCTTCCAACAACTCCCTTGCCGTAACATTTCTGCTCGAGATATCTCGCAACGGCGGCAAGCACGACGTCGCCCGTCATGTGCCCGTGCCTGTCATTCACAAGCTTGAAGTTGTCGATGTCTATAAAGAAAAAGCTGAAAGGTATGCCCTTTTCGATAAGCCATTCCATGTATTCCACCATGGTCTGCCTGTCGAGGACCTGGGTAAGCGCGTCACGCGCAATTCCCAGTCTTTCGGCATAAAAGAAATCGATAGAATTATGTAAATTTTCTGTCATTGATAACACCCTGAAGCGCGATAAATTAACAAAGCCTGTTGATTATATTGCACAGACAAGCTGCTTCTTTTACGTTTTTATTGTAACACATTCCGAAACATTTGTCAACAATACCAATATGCACAGCCTTGAAAAATATTCCTGCCCGAAAAAGCTACATTACCCGCACTATGCGTCGAATATATATCCTGTCTGTATGGCTCCGTCTGCTTACGGACGGATACGGCGTGACCTATGCCACGGACGCGTAAGTACAGACCGATAACCACTGAAGGCAAAAAAAACTGCGGCCGCGCCTTTATGGCGCAACCGCAATAAATCTGTCTTTAATTTGCCTTTCAGTCGGCAGATGTGCCGTCCGCGGAAGTCTTCTTCGCCCTCTTTGCCTTCTTCTTGTCCTCCTTGTCGAGAACCTCGTCGATGTCGCCCTTATCCTTGGGCTTTACGACGATGAGCACGATGAGCGCAATGAGGCATACGCCCGCAACGGAGAGCAATATGACGGAAGCCAGGTTATTTTCCAGCCAGTCGTTTTCGCCTGCAAGCGGAGTTGTCTCCATGGACGCGGCGACAACGGCATATGCATACGTCGGGCTGTTTGCCGAACGGTTATCCGTCAGTGTAAGGCGCACCACATAGAACTCGTCAGCAGAGGACTGAGGGGTGAACGACAGGCTGGAAGGATTCCAGTTATAAGCGCTCATCTTCTCGTAGTCCGCCTCGTTTTCGTTGAGTTCGGAAGCGGGCTTGATTGTGGTGAAGTATCTGCGGGTAGCAGCATTTTCAAACAGGGAACCCACTTCCTTTGTGAAGTCGCTGTAAGTGTAGCCCTTGTTGAGTTCGGCATAGGCGCTGTCCCTGTCGAATGTATACAGCTGATAGGTTGCCGTATAGGTACCTGAAACGCCGTTGATTTCGAAGTCCACGCCCGTATAGGATGTGCCTACATATGCAAGCGACAGGTTTTCGGGGTTTTCGCAGGTTGCGCGCTTGTAGGAAACGTCGAAAGTAAAGAAGGGCAGAAGGTCTGCATTCTCATCCTCCCAGATGTCGCCCGTCTCTATCGTCTTCCACTCCAGCTCGCCCGTTTCTTCATTCTTGTCGGGATAGCGCATGGGGTTGTTGAATTCGTCGGTAACGTATATCGTGAACATATAGGTTACCTCGGGCTCGTTCAGGGGAATGGTAAGCTCGTTGCTGGCAAGCGATGTGCGCGAACCGCTTGTCTTTGCCCTGTAATATATGGAATACTTGAGGTCGGTGGGATAGAAGTACTCGTCAACGGCGCTGTCAAATGCGGGAAGATAGAAATTGTTGTCGCTGCCTGCATACAGCTTGCCGTCTTCGGTCTGCGCTATCGCCGCCTTAATCTTTTCCTGATAGGTATCTTTGATGCTGACAATCTTTGCCTTATATGCCGCCAGGGGGTCTTCGGCCTGTACTTCCGCGTCCGTGGCGTAGGTCACGCCGTTCTTGCCGTCAATGAGCTTGAGGAAGTTTCCGCCCTGCACGGGGGAGCCTCCGCTCTTGTAATCGCCGACATTCACAAGCGATTCCTCGTTTGCGTACCAGTCGATGAAGATGTCGTCGGACTGTGCGTTGGTGCCGGACACGTCGGATATTCTGTAATAAATCTTTACAAGGCCGTATACCTTGTTGCCCTCCTCCCCGTCGAGAAATTCTTGGGGCACGAAGGTCTTGTCATCCCTCGTCACCTTTATGTCGGAAGAAGAAGTCACGGTCGTATATGCGGGTCTTACCAGCTTATCGCTGTCCGTCTCCGCAGACTCTGTCGAGTCGTAGTCGAAATCAGTTGCGGAATACTGGTCGCCCGTAAGCACGTAGAAGTAAGACGTGGAACGGGGCGAGGGCGCAAGAACGTCCACAAGCACGAAGTCAAAGCTGTATTTCGTGCCGTACTCCACATAGGCGGGCGTAGTTTTGAAGCACATTACGGGGGGCTGATTGTCGATTACCTGCGTGTAATTGGTGCCGCCGTCCCTGTCGTACAGTTCAAAGGACTGCCCGTTGAGTTCGTACAGCTTCATCTCCGCCTTGGCGTCGGATGCCGCGCCTTCTGCAAAGGTAGCGCTGAAGGTAAGCGGAGTTACGGCGTTGTCGCCGGAGGAAACGTACTTTGCGTAGGGTCTGTAAACGTTTTCAAATTCACCCGCAGCCGTGGACGAACCGTCGCTGACCTGCACCGTATAGGTACCGGTGGTGTTGTCATACTCCGTGAAGGAAACCGTAATGCGCGAAGCAGAGAAAGTTCCTATTTCGGTGGCAGCGGCGTCCTCCTCATCGGAATGGGAAACGCTGACCTTTACGGAAGAATTTTCCGCAGGGGTGAAGATGAGGTTATTCACCGTCATCTCGTCCTCGGTTGCAACGTACTGCTGCGATTCAAAGGAGACAGTGTAGCTCTCGAAAGACGTGCTCTTGAAGCCTAATACCATGGAGAAGTACTTGTCTTCGGGAACGTTATCCTCGCTCCCTGCGGCGGTCTTCCATGCATAAGCGAGGTTCTTGCGGTAAGTTACCTGCTGGTCCGCGCCTATTCTGAACATGGTGTAGGCGTGTTCGCCTTCCAGATCGTACGTAACTTCCGCACCCCTTACGGAGGTGTAGAAGATGCTTGTGCCGCTTACGGTTACGTAGCGGTTGCCTTCGGCAGCGTATGATGTTGCAGGCGACAGAATTATTATCGCCGCAAGCACGGCCATTATTGCCGCCGTAAGCAATGTTACAATGGAAACTTTATATTTCTTCATAGTATTTAATCCTGAAAGGCGTAGAAACCCGTGATTATTTTTCAGTATGCTTTACAAGTTTACAATACAGCGCACGCGTTTGTCAATAAGTTTGCCTTGCGCCTTACGTTTTTTCACAATATTTTGCGCAAATATGCGTCCTGCTCTCCGACGGAGTACAGTTAAACGTCTATACTGAACTTCTTCCAGACGCCTTCGTCGACGGGAGGTTCCGCCTTGAAGCACATCTTTTCACCCGTGGTGGGATGGCTGAAGCGCAGAAAGTACGCCCAGAGCGCAAGCTTGCCCTTCACCGCCCTTTCGCCGCCGTAACGCATATCTCCGTATACGGGGCAGTTGATGGCTGACATCTGCACCCTTATCTGGTGCGTCCTGCCGGTGTGCAGGGTAACTTCGGCAAGCGCAAGCCCGTCCTTTTCCTCCAGCACGCGGTAGTCCAGAGAGGCAAACTTTGCACCCTCCTCCGACCTGGTGCAGACGTAGACCATATTGTTGACCGTGTTCTTTCTGAGATAGTTTTCCAGCGTGGCGGCAGGCTTGCCGGGAACGCCGCAGAGTACGGTCAGATACTTTTTTTCGAAGCCGCCCGTCTTCATCTGCTCCGTAAGGCGTGCAGCCGCCTTGCTTGTCTTGGCGAAAACCATCACGCCGCCTGTAGGTCTGTCAAGCCTGTGCACAAGCCCCACAAACGCATTGCCCGGTTTTCCGTACTTTTCCTTTATGTACCGCTTTACGCAGTCCAGAAGGTTGTCGTCCCCGCTTTCGTCGGGACAGCAGGCAATGTTCTGCGGCTTGAGAACGACGATTATATGATTGTCCTCGTAGATGACTGTAAGTTCGCTTTCTTGCATAAAAATTTACCGTTTATTCAAATATTCGTATTTCAGATTTTTCAGAATGTGTGCAGACCGCTTGCACCGCAGGGAAGCGGAATGCCCTCGTCGGTGGGAAGGCACACCTCGAAAGACTGAGTCTGTCCGCCCATGCCGCGGAGGGTAAGCGAGAGTATGTTGTCTATTACCGTGGGCTGAAGTCCCGTCGTGTAGCTGTTTATCAGCATAAAAAGGGGGTTGTCCGAAAGCAACTGCGCGCAGAGCCCTGCAAAGTCGAAGAGCGAATCCTCTATCTTCCACATCTCCCCGCCGGGACCCCTGCCATAGCTCGGCGGGTCCATGATTATGGCGTCGTAGCGGTTGCCCCTGCGTATTTCCCTGCGCACGAACTTGGTGCAGTCGTCGACTATGTAGCGTATACCCGAGTTTATTCCCGAAAGTCTGGCGTTTTCGCCCGCCCTTTCGACCATGCCCTTTGCGGCGTCCACATGGCACACTTCCGCGCCTGCCTTTGCACACGCGACAGTCGCCCCGCCCGTATAGGCAAACAGATTGAGTACCTTTATGCGCCTTTCGGGGCTGAGGGTTTTCGCCTGCGAAATGAGCGCGCGCATGGCGTCCCAGTTGACGGCCTGTTCGGGAAAAAGTCCCGTATGCTTGAAGCCCATTGGTTTGATTAAAAAGTTAAGGTCGCCGTAGGAAATTTTCCACTCCGCGGGGAATGCCTTTCTCACTTCCCAGCCGCCTCCGCCCTTGTCGCTGCGGTGATATACGGCGTCTATGTCGGGACGGGAAAAAAGGTCGGACGAACTCTTCCAGATAACCTGAGGGTCAGGACGGAGCAGCGTCACATCCCCCCATCTTTCAAGCTTCATTCCGTCGCCCGTTGCCAATATGCGATAATCTTTCCAGTTGCCCGCAATCTTCATAATTTCAATTATAAAAGATTATATAAAAAATGTAAAGCAAAAAAGACGCTTAAAACTGCCGCACAGGCTATTGCGCCCCGCACTTTTAGCCCCACACGGCGCACGCGCAGCGTGCCTGAACCGGGCGCGGCTTTGGCGCCGGCTCTCCGGGGACAACTCACACAATGCACGCGCAGCGTGCCCGAATGTCTGTGTCTGCTCCGCGTAAACGCCGAAAGCTGCGGCACGCGAAAAGGGCGCGGGAGATTTTCCTCCCCCGCGCCCCCGCAGATTTCTTGTCCCCGTCAGGTGCCGTCGTTGGCAAGCGATGCAAAATAATCTATCATCGTCGTATAATAACTGCCGAGGTATTCTTTCGCCACGTCGTCCGATGCAAGCAGGGCAAGTCTCTCGTCGGGGTTCTCTATGGCAAGGTAGAAGTCGCGCACCTGAATGTAGCGCTCTATATAGCTCAGCTCATAGTCGACGAGATATCCGCTGTCATCGTTGCCCGAATCGCCCGTCTCTCCGCCCGTGGTCGGCTCGCCCAGCGCCATATTGAATTCCAGCTGTTCGCGCAGAATATCAACCTGATATTCATACTCTTCGGTCAGCTCTTTCTCCACTGCGCCGCACAGCGTGGAATCGAACACGTTGTTCGACAGCGTAATGCGCCTGTATTCGGCAATCTGCTGTTGAAGCTTATGGTAAAGCTCGTTCTTCTTCTGTTGCGCCGTCCTCAGAAGCTTAAGCTTGACAGAGGGCAGGCTTTCCGCCTCCTGTTCGCCGATGTCTATAATGTCGAAAGTCATGCGGATACCTCCCACTCGGCAGTCAGTTCCGTCACGTCGCACTCGCCAGAAACGCAGAACGTAAACGTCCTGCCGCGCATATCCGCCCTGTGTACGCCGAACCCTGCAAATTCGCGGCTTACGCCGTCCGCCAGAACGGTCACAGTCACATCCCCCCTGCCCGAAATGAAGAGACTTTTAAGCGTCTTTACCCCTGCAATGCCCAGGTCTTCCCCGCGCGAAGTCCACTTTTTCACCATGTCGCCTCCGCCGTACATGGAACTCATGAACTGCCCGTTTTTAAAACAATGACACCCCTCGTCGTCTCTCCAGAAGTTGACGCAATCCTCGCCGAACAGGGCAGTATGCCCGTTTTTCAGGTCGTACTCGAGTATATATGAATGTTCGGACGCGTCCGTTTCACACTCAAAGTAGACAAACCTGTCTTCATAAGCGGCAGGACGGCGGAAGCCGTGAAGTCCCTCCGCACGGTCGGGAGAAAGGCTTTCGAGCGAGTTGCCGTCAAAGCTGTAAATACAGTCATCGCAGGCAAAATACAGCTTTCCGTCGCACTTCACCGCATAGGGCGAGCTTACCCTGCGGTTAAAACTTACGGCAATGTCCCTGTCTACCGCAAAATTCCTCGGGTCGCCAAGCGCGCGTATGGCCGAAATGCCGTATTCACGCAGCGCAATAACCCTGTCGCGCAGGGAATACATATTCAGCACTTCGCCGAAAGACGGGTCAAGGCGCAGACTTCCCGCGCCGTCCGCACTCTCCGTCCAGTCGTTGAAGGCGCTGCCCGACCACCGAATGAGGTAACCGTCTTCATAGTCGCACGCGAACATTCTGTCGGCGTGGAAACATCCGCATCTGACCTGTATCGGCATCGGGACGTCTGCCGTTTCATTTGCTCCCGTTATCATGTGGACGGTTGTCTTTTCAGCGATGGCGAATACCCGCCTGCCCTCATACTCGGGGAAGCCGTAAAACAGCCTCATGTCGTCGCTGTATCCGACATAGGCGGGGAAATTCACCATGCTCGAAGTCGTCATGAGATAGGTATCGCCGTACAGCGTAACGCCGAAGGTATATCCCGGAGGATTTACCCTTTCCACCCTCTCCAGCGAACTTATGGCATATCCCGCCTGCGAAGGCGCAAAGGAATGTGAAGCCTTTATGCCGTCGTCACCCTGAACGTAACCGAAATTTGTGAGGCTGTTGTCCTGCTTGTCGCCTATTATGGTGCGCGTTACCCTTTCCGTGCGCAATTTGTATTGCTCGCGAAGGGGAGTAATTCTCATACCCACCTCCTCGACGGTATCCTGCCAGAAAGCTTTTCGCGGGAAGCAATCAGCTCTGTCTCCGCCCTGTACCTGCTCTCCCAGAGCTGCGCCGCGGAGGAATCGCCAAGCACCAGAAAATGCTCCGCCGCGCACCCGTAGATTGCCAGCCGCTCGCTCACCTCGTATCTCGGATAGTAAAACTCGTCGTCTTCCGAAAGGCGTTCGGGGGCATAGTCATAGCTGACCGTGATTTCAGGGCTGTCCGCAACGAGGTAGTCGGGGCATACGTGCCAGCCCACGGCGCCCTTCTTACCACGCACCCTGTTGATTCTTACAGGATGTTTTGCAAAGAGAGCAAAGGCGTACCTGCCGTCTTCCGCCGACATTTCTTCGACGTTTGTGAGGGGGAAATACCCCCTCGCAAGTTCGTCAAGGACGGCGTTCAGGTAGGTTATAAACGCTTTCTTCAGCCTTGCAACCTCATCGCCGAGGGCTTCTCCCGAATTTATCGCGTCGGCAGCATCATCTCTCCCGACAAGCCTCAGTGCGTCCGTTATAACTTCCTTAACCGTCATAGTGTCCTTTCCTCCCGTCAGCTGAGCGTTATCATGCCCTGCGCGCAGGGACGCCTGCAGATAAGTTCGGCATATTTGACGAGCGTCGCAGAATATGCCGCCTTGCCGGGCACTGGTCTCAGCACCCTGCCGCCCTCGTCTTCAATCCACGACCAGTCGCACATCTGATTGAGCACGAAGTCGTCCGTATTGAGGAAATATATCTTGTTGTTCGGACAGTATTTGTCCGCATATACGGGCACGTCGTTTATGAACACGCTGGAGTAGCCGGCGGCTATTTCAGACGAATTGACTATGCGGCGGTTTGTGGACATAAGTCCGGCGATAAGCTTCTTCGTGCTGTGCGAACAGAGTATCATGTTTATATTGCTGTCATAATATGCTTCCAGCAAATTTATCATGTCGATGAGGTGGTCCTCTTCGAGTAATGAAGGCGCATAGGTCTGTTTCTGAGGCGCGAAGTACTTCTCTGTTGTCTTGTTGTAGCCATACAGGGTCTGATCTTCGAATATGGACGCAAGACCGAGAAGTTCCGTACCCTCCGCCACGCCTGAAAGAGTGACTGGCACTTTAGCCGAAACGGAACAGTCGGGAAGAACGCGGTCAACGGTAATCATCTTCTGTCCTTCGTCGACGTCGGTTATTACGACCTCCTGGGGACCAGGCGAATCAAAGCCCAGAACCACCTTCATGCCCAAAAGGTAACGCTTACCCGAGTCTACCCTGTAGACCGTATCGTTTATTTTTGAAGTGAGGTGGCACACAACGCCGTTCTCGTTGCCGTAAAGCATTCTCGCAAGGTTGGCTTTCGCACTCTTGACAAGTCCGTCCATTTCGGCATTGAGTACGTTGATGAACGCTCCGGAACCGTCCGAAGACGCACGGATGACCTTGTCGGAAAGTTCGATGGTGCCGTATATGTTCTTTAAGGGAACGGTTATGTCGAAGTACCTGTTGCTGCGGGGAGCAGGCAGATCGCCGTCCTCCGCCCCCGCGATGACGCCCGACATATCTCCTTTGGAAATGGCAAGTCTGACGTTCTTTCCGTACACGTTTTCGGAAGTCTTGGCAATGGCGTTGAAGAAAGGCGAAACTTCGCCGTTAAGCTGGACGTTGATCGCGTCAAGATAATAATCTTTAAGCGCGGCGTCTGCACTTGCAATGGTTAACAATTTTTAATCCTCCTTATGGTCAAAAAACTTTTTCGCGAGCAGACCTGCCTCCCTTAAGGTGGATGGTCTTACGCGCTGCGCGGCAACTACGCTGCCGCCTGTTACGAAAGGTACGCTGCGACGGGAGAGCACCCCCGAAAGGTATTCGCCTATGACGGCGTTCTTCACCTCGTCGCTGAGGTCGGCAGGGGAGACATTGCCGCTGCCGCTCGGGGTTGTTTCCGACGTCTGCGGGGGAGCGGCTTCCGTCTGCGCAGACGGCTTCTCCCTTATCGCATTTTCAAGCTCCTTAAGTCGCTGACTGCGTCGGGTAAATTCAGCTTCCAGGGCTTTGTACGCGTCGGCCAGGGCCTGCACGTCCTTGAACTTTCCCGGACCTGCCGCAGCCGAAACCCTTTCCGCCTCCGCGGTGTCTGCCGTGTCCTTAAAGTCCGTCATGTCTGTGCGGTTATCCATCATTTATTTACCTCCGTTATCTTATTTTTGTGTTGGTTGAGATGCGCCGCCACGCGCTTTTCCTGCTCTTCTGTCAGTCTTTCTCCGAGCAGGAAGGCGGTATGTTCCTCCATATGTACGGCGTGGTCGTCGTAGTCCTTAACTTCCGCCGAGCCGCCCGATTTGAGCGCGGCGTTTTCCTCCGCCGCCCTTTTTCTGTGCAGCTCTGCAATATCCCTCGCCCCGGAATAGCCGGAGTATCCCAGCGTTTCCAGAAGCCTGTTTCTTACCGTCGGGCTGACTTTTCCGTCCTCGCCCGAGAACAGTCCCCTGTCCAGCATTTCATAGACCACCGTCCTGCGCTGGGCAGGGGAAAGGTTGAGGTCGCTGTCCGCTTCCAGAACCACGTCGTCGCTGGTAATGTCGCTTCCCCTGAAGCTCACCACCGCAAGCCGCCCGTCGCCGCCCGTGTACCTGAGAAGTCTGAATGCGCCGGCATACTGCTTATACAGCCTTAACGCAATTCTGCCCACCCTCTTGAGCGCCGACTTTATCTGGTCGTAACATACCGAAAGGCGGGCGTCGTCCTGTTCGAGGATGAGCTGCAACCCCGTGGCGGAAGTGACCGACCTGAAAGCGCTTGTATCGCGCGTGAAGTCGTTCGTGCCGGAAATCCGGCTGAACTCCTGTTCCAGCCTCTCTTCCTCTTCGGAAAACTCCGAGGGAACGCCGCCCAGCGTGAGCATTTCGGGGGGCGTCGAACCCTGGCGGTAGACAATTATCTTGCCCGGCTCCAGCCCGCCATCAAGCAACTCGTCCGTGTCCATAGACCCCTCTTCAACGGCGACGGCGCCCATGGATATGCGGTTGAGGAATTCATGTTTTCTGTTCTTTACGGCGTTATATGCCCTCTGCACGGGTATCAGTCTGTCAACTATGCTCGTCCCGAAGAATGCGCCTGCAAGGGGCAGACAGCACTGCTTCACGAAGGGATAGCCCCTCCTTCCGCTGTCGCCGTTGAGGTATGGCAGAGGTCCGTCGAAGAGCAGTTTGCCTCCCGCCACAATGGTCAGCCTTCCGTCGGGATATGCGGAATCGGGTCGGCAATACCTCTCTATCACCGTCTCGTAGTCGTGAAGCACCGTATGCGTCACGCCTGCGTCCCCCACGCGGGAATGGGAGGGCGCAGACAGTGGCGAAAGCGCAAACTCGTCCACGTCCCTGCCCTTTACCGCAACGCCGTACGCCGAATATATGTCGTCAGCGGGCACGGCGCGCGCCTGAATGATGCTTGGCTGGTTTTCCACGCTCTCTTCGGCAAGCGAAAAGGGATAAATTTCGAAGGGCGAAACCGCGCAGACCTTCACGCCGCCCTCTCTCACCGTCTCTCCTTCCTGCGTATTCCCTATGCCTGCGCCCGCACTGCTGTCCCATACAGTCTTATAAAAGGCAGTGCCGCACGTTTCAGACCACATCGTCGCGCGCGAAATAACCGAGTCCATGTCGCAGTCCTCGTTCATGGCGGAGAGAATTGCAGAGGCGAGCTGCGCCGCCCTTCTGTCGCTCTCGTCGTCGGACGCCGCCCTGACGGCAAGTCTGGGGCGTATGCGCGACAGCTTTGCACAGCGCGTATCCACTATGGGCGCTATGCAGTTGAACACCCTCTTCTCCTGCCAGACGTAGTCCCTGCCCTCCTCCTCTATCTCGCCGAGGGCATTTATTCCGCAGTACTGGTTGCCGCTTAAAAAATTCATATTCAGCTGCCAGCCGCGCTCCAGTGAACGCCTCTCCTCCTGCCTGCGCCTGAAGTCGGCATACACCTCTTCGACAATCTGCTTGTCCCTTTCAGCCTGCCGTTCCTGAATGTCAGTCATCTTCTTCCTCCTTTAACTCTCTCATAAGTCTGCGCTTTTCCTCCTCCAGCTGTTCGTCCGTCATTGACGAGACGTCGTCGCCGTCCAACAGCATCTTTACCGCCTTTATGTCGGGCGGAATGTCCCGACGGGTGACTTTGCGCTTTATAAGCCGCAGCTCTCCCCCGTCCATGGCAAATTCCTCCACCACCTCGCTCGTACCGAAACCTACCGCGCACTTTTTCAGCGCGTCCTTAACGCTTCCCTCTTCCAAACCTTGAATTCAGCCTCCTTATTCTCCTCATTTTGTCCTGCAGAATCATGCTCCCGCCCTCTTCCCGTTGTCTGGGAACGGGACGGGACATTATGTAATAGCGGAGTTCGTCCATGCAATGGTCGTCCACCTTTCTCGGGGCGTCGCCGTCCGCCCAGGAATAGCCCATGAACTCCGAAATCATGTTTGTACACGTATCGAATATGTAGATGTCAGGCAGCCCGTTATCCCTTTCAAGGTACTGCTTTACCCTGCATATTCCCGAAAACACGTCCTTGTCGACGTTTGGGTTGACAAGCACGCCGTGTTCGTAAAACAGGTCGGCAACGCTTCTGACGGAGGCAAGAGTGCGCTGTTTGGCGGCGCTGTCGATAAGCGCGCACAGCCTGCCCTTCATGTCCGTCTTCCAGCCGAGCCGCGCGGAAATTTCGCGTATGCGCGCCGCATGGAAAGCCACATCTTTGCCCGCCTGAAAATGCTCCGCGACCACATATATGTTGCCGTCCCAGTCCACGGCGTACCAGTGCGCCGACAGCGGATTGTTCAGTCCCGGGTCGATGGAAATGTTGTCCTGCCACTCGGGCGGAACGGCAAAGGGCTTTATAACATGAATAGCCCTGTCGAATTCGGGATAGACCAGTCCTGCCCCGACCGAAAACCTGCCATACTTGCGGGCGTCCAGCGAAGCGCCGTCCAGCACCCCGCTCATAAGCGAGATTTCCTTTTTTGAAAGATAGGGGTTGTCCTCCCAACTCATGAACTCGCTCCAGACCTCCGGATTATTGCGCCTGTTCAGGTAAATCTCGCCGTAGATGAAAGTTTCGCCCTTGAGCGGGGTCATGGTACCGAAAATGTCGCCACGTCTGTCCATAACGCGCATCACGCACTCCTCGTACACGTCCCTTGGCGGCTCCTCGTCGAACCATACGAAGTCAAGCGAACTGCCCTGAAATTTTTCCCTGCCCTGGTCGCAACTTTTGAAGCCGAGCGTAGATATGCCGCCGAATACATTGTGTATTTTTATCTGGTCGATGACGCCGTTTGACGGGGAATCCTTTCTGCCCGAAAGCATTGTTATGTCTGCTATCCACCCCTGGGGAATGTACTTTAAAATCTTGCTCTGCGCCACGTCCCTCTGCACCTGCTGGGAGAGCGATACAGCCCATCCGAACACGTCCTTTCTGTTCTTGCGGTAAGGGTGAATTCCGCGCAGCATCCACACCGCCTCCACCGCGCCGCACTCCGTCTTGCCCGAACGGTTGCCGCCGAACACCCAACGGTTGCGCTTTTTGCACTTGTGAAATGCAAGCTGCTTTTTGTGCCTTTTCCTGCCCTTGTTGTAATTTGCAAGCGCGCCCTCGTCGCCCCGTTTTTTCAGCTCCGCCTCCACGGCAAGCAGCCTCTTTACAATATCTTCCCTTTGCATACGACTTTTTCTGACAAAACTGTAATAATTTCTCCCCCCGATACGGTGTATAATTTCCCGATGAATATGAAACGCCTGACAGCCATACTGTTGCTTGTCCTCTGTCTGCTGTCTGCCTGCGGAGGCAATGCTGCGAATGCCGATTCATACAGGTATGCCCGCGCCAATTCGCGGTCGGCTTACTTCTTTTCGGAGAAGGATTTGTCCTCCTCCCTGTTTGCCGTGCCCTATACCTATTGCATAGAAGTTGTCAGGGACGAGGGCGACTGGTACTACGCGCGCTATGCCGAGGACAGCGGCATATACCGCGCCGTCTACGGCTACTGCCGCAAGTCTGATTTCGACGCCGTGGAAGGCGAACCGGAGGTTAAATACCTTTACAAGGCCATCGACGTCACATACACTACCGACGGGGGAGGAAGCACCCTGCCCGTGCCGGGAGAAATAGTCGTGCAGGCGGCATATTACGGCAACTACTATGCGGGCGCGAACGCATATTCCTACGTCTGGTGTCAGGGTTCGTTCGGCTATATCGAGGGGGCAACGGACGACTATCCGCTCTTGAACGTACAGCCCGCCGACACCCCTCCGACGGAGGAACGGAAGGAAGGCATGAGCGCGGGACTGATATCTGCGATTGTCATATGTTCGCTTGCCGCGGTTGCACTCCTTATGCTGTTTTTCACGACCCGCAAAAAACCCGAGGCCTAACCCTTGCCCGATGCGAGCAGCGCGGCGAACGCCCCCACAAGTTTCTGCCCCTCCTCCAGCCTCTCGCGAAAAGGCAGACTTCGCCTTGAAAACTTCATTACGGCGCGGTGCATTTCCCTTGCGCTTTCAAAGGAAAGAGCAGAAGTACCTCCCTTCAGATAAGCATATCCCTCCAGCGTACGCCTGTCCCTGTCGGTCATGCAGGATATCACCCTGTCCATGTCCCTCCACAACTCCGACAGTTTGTCCTTGACGGAAATTATGCGCAGTATCTTTTCCGCAAACTCCTCTCCCCCGTCCGCATACCCGCCCGATTTCACCGCAGTAAACATTATCGTCCTGTCCAGCGCATCGTTAAGACTGTCCGCGCAGAAGTAGAATTTAAGAAGTCTTTTAACGTTCAACCCGTATTCACCCCCTCCCGCCGCAAAAGCGCGACCGACAAACATATTGCAAACATTTGTTTATGTTTACGGGTATATTATAATCACTAAAATATGACAAAAGTTGCATATTTAACAAATTTATTAAATTTTTTTTATTGAATTTTGCGTGATAAGCGAACCCGACCGCGTATTGCAGAAGACAAAAAACGAGGTAAAGGTTTTCAGCGCGGAAAAGACATACTCAACATGAACATCGTCAAAGATGACAGCGGTAAGGCTTACACAGATAAAATTCTTTACAACCGCAATTACAGGTGTTATAATTTAACCGTGAAAATTTTAAAACGTGCTACAAACGCGATGGCGGCAGCACTTGCCGCCGTTGCCATAATCTGCGCGGGCGTCACAGGCGTCTGTGCGGCGGAAGGCGAAATGCACTACGACGACGACTTTACCAAGACGCTTACGATAAGCGGGCAAGTCACGGACTACGCCGTGGACGGCGACAGCCTTGCGCTTGCATACGGCACCACGCTGTGCGTGCTCGCCAAAGACGATTCGGGCGACAGAAAGCTGACGGAGAGAATGCACGGCTCGGAGATAGTGAGTGTGGACTATGCCGAAGGGGAGCTTTTCATTCGCGACGTTTCGGGCGGAATATACAGATATCCCGACTTTGAAAACGCCGCCTCGCACGAATTTCCCGACAGCGGACTGTGGAAGGCAGACTTCGGAGACTATATATATATTCTCAAAAACGGCGGAGAACTGGAGTACACCCACGGCGGAAACTCGCAGGTCATCGGCAGCGAAGGCTACTCTGACATGAAGATATACGGGGAAAGCGCCTATGTGCTTAAGGACAACCTGCCTTACAGGCTGGTCGGCGCGGAGACAGTTCCCGTAAGTTTAGAGTATGCGGACTACCCTGCCGAGGGCGAGATTCCCGCAGGCAATGCGGCGACGCTGCTTAAGGCGGCAAACTATACCGTAAAGACGGCGGAAATCAGAAGCGGGGCTTACTACACGCAGATAGACACCTCCGAGATCGGCGATTACCTTACGCCGTTGAGGACGCTGAAAGCTGCGGGACTTACCTCCTGCCTTGTACTCGCAGAGGAGGGCAACGCCTCCATAGTGGCGACGGGCTAAGGGTGCTTCATAACGGCGACTGACAATCTGATAGCGGCTGAATACTCCATGCCCTCCAATGACTGGCCGGCTGACGGCGACGGCAAACGGCTTGCCTGCGTGCGCGAGGAGACGGGACTGTACGCCTCCCCCTGCATGAACAACGCCACCCGCCTTGCCGTGCTTCCCCGCGGAAGCGTGGTCACCGTCACGGAAAAGTTTTCGCTGTTCCCCGACATTCAGTACTACCGCGTCACATTCACGGGCGACGACGGCGAGGTAAGCGGCTTTATGGCGGCAAACTTCCTGGACAAATACGACTATGCCGCAGACGCCCTGCCCCAGACGCCCGTAGTCAACGGCGAACCTTCCTACGATGACAATGTGGTAAGCGTAATACTTGCCCTTATAATAGTAGGACTTGTCATAATCGCCATTGCCTATCTGACCATTGCAGGCACGCGACCCGCAAAGAAAAAGTCCGCAAAGCCTGAAGAACGTCCCGAGGAGCCGACATATCCCGACGGCGGACAGGACGGACGGGAAATCTGAAACGCTGCAAACCCCGTTCAGTCATACGCACACACGCAAAAGCGGAGCGGTTAAAGACAAAAGACGTCTTGCCTTCGCTGCACTGTGCCGCGAGACTTACAACTGTGCCGCGAGGCTTACAGAGATATAAAAGACATTTAAACGACAGACCTTACAGACATATAAATTACAGACGCAAGCGCGCGGGAAAACCTTCCCGCGCATATTTTTTTGCACTGCTTTTACTCTTACTCCCCCAAGTTTCATGCCATCCTAATCGGGCATTTCGGACAACTTCTCTTTCTCCTCCTTAAGTCTGCAAATCTGCCTTTCTTGTCCCTACAGTTTCCGCGCCGCCGCTGTCTGCCATATTTCCCCTTCCCGACCGCCGCGCAGGTTACTCCTTGACAAAATATATATATTGTTATATACTTCATTTACCATGGAATTTGCCAGAGCTTACGAAGCGATACTGCGTAAGTTTGATGGGCGGACGCTTTTGAAAATTCTTGCGGGAACGAGCGCCGCCATTGCCCTTGTACTTACCTTTACGCTTTCAGACTATTACATATTCAACAGAATGACGGCATTCGGCGTTGTGTTTCCCCTTTGCCAGTGGCTTAAAAAGGGCGGACTTATCATGCTTGTGCTTGCCGCATTCTTCGACTGCAGGAGCTGTGCGGACGGGGCGAAATACCTGCTTCCCCTGCCCGTCATTTTAAGCTGTCTTCTTTACGGCGAGTTCTTCGACGTAACCCTGTATGCCTACACCCCCGCACAGGAGATTTACAACTCCGTAAACCTGTTTTTCCCCAGGTGGCTGCACATAACGCTGTTCTTTTTACAGAACCTGACAATGGGTTTAAGCTGCGCGCTCATACTTGCGCGCGACGGCTTCAGGGCGGACAGAAAGTCGGCATTGGCGACGCTTGTTTGCGTTCTTGCCGCAACCCCTCTCAACATATTCGAAAACTTTTTCGAAATAAATTCCATTCCTGCGGACAGCTTTCTGCGCTTTAAAAACTTCACAATCTGGCATCTTATCGCCATACTCATGCTCGCAGGCATTACGATAGGGCTTTACTACATACTGAAAAACAAGCCCTCCGGCACCCAGCACAAATATCTTGCGGCGATAGCCGTAACTCTTCTGTTGCAGTACCACAGCAAGGACAGCATGCTGCTGGGCGACGGATACAACGTATATAACACTGTTTTTGCCGCCATACCCCTGTTCATCTGCAACATAGGCGTATATGTGGCAAGCCTTTCCGTCATGCTTAAAAAGAAGGCGCTGTACGATATGTCCTTCTTCATACATGCGGCAGGCGCGCTGACGGTGTTCATCTACTTCGGCAAGGACGAGATGAGCAACTACGGCATATTCTGCAGTTATTCCATTCTCTACTTCTGCTTTACCCACTGCTTTTTATTCGCGCTGTGCGTACTGCCCTCCGCGCTCGGGCACTATAAATTCCGCATACGCAGCTGTGCAATACCGCTGATTTACTACTTTATCGTAATAATTACGGCGTCTGTTGCCTCCGCGCTCGTCACTTCCGCCTCCATGGAGTGGCACACTGCAGGCGGAGTATACTTAACCTCCGACGAAGTGCTTATGCCCAATTACGCATTCACGCAGATTAACCCCCTGCCCTTCGAGGTGCCGCCCGTGCTGGTGCTTAAAATCTGGCACTACGATGTAAACTTGCTTTACGTGCTGGGGCTTTACGCCGTATATGTAGGGTTGTTCTTCGCCTTCTATGGATTTTACAGGGCATTTCTCGCCATACGCGCAAGAGTACTTGTCGGCGCGGAAAAACGGCGCTTGCCCGCAATCCGCGCGCTTGCGGAGACTGCCGCGGCAGAGTCCTTTGAACAGTCATCCGACGGACAGACGGGCGATGACAGCGCCAATACGGGCGAAAAGACTGAATTCGGCGCAGGGCAGAGCGATAAACCACGGGACGCAGACGGACAGAGCCAAAGTTCAGACGAGGACATTCCCGCACAGACCGCATAACTGCACGCCGTACTGCAATGCTATACTCTCCGCGCCTTACGGCGGCACTGCCGTACAAAGTTTCGCCGCACTACGCTTAACAATGCGTTGCACCGCACAATAGCGCGCATAACTTATTCGCCGTACAGACAGTACACAGTCAAAAGGGGTTGCGCCCGCTTATTCAAGCGGGCGCAACCCCTAAAGTTTTACTTTTAACACTGCTCTGTTTCATACAGTGCTTTTGTGCTGACAATATTCCCGACCCGTCACATCATCCAGCCGGTAGCGGCGGAAATGGCGTTGATAGCTATCCCGACCGCAATGGCTATGACATACAGGGTGACTATGATAAGCAGATTGCGCTTAATCTTGGACGGATTGCGGAGAAGCACCACAAGCCCCAGCCCCGCATTCGTGCAGAGTCCCGCGACGCAACTTCCGAAGGTTATTATCCCGCCGCTTACGAACGCGCCCGTTATGATGGTGGAAGACGCGCAGTTGGGAATGAGGCCTATCGCCGCAGTTATGAGAGGCTGTACGTATATGCCTCCTACTATTCCCGAAGCTATCCTGTCCTCGCCGACGGCGTCTATAATAAAGCCGAACACGAGATTAACAATGAGGATATATGCTGTTATCTTGAGCGAATGAAGCAGCGGGTCGACGAAGTACACGCGGAATTTGGACTTGCCCTCATGCTCTCTTCCGCACGAATAGCAATGCTCTTCCTCGTCTTCGTGGCAGTCGCCTTCTTCATGTCCGTGGCCGTGCCCGTCGCGGTCGTCGGATATATGCGCATTCGTGCCGGCGCACAATACCGAGTGCGCGGGAAGGGGTCTTACTTCCGCCGCCTTGTCGCGCAGAATAAGGTTGATAAGGTACCCTGCCGCCACGGCAACGAGCATCTTGACAATTATAAGCGGCAGTATCGCCTTTGCCGCCTGCAGATTGGTGGGACTGTTTGCAAGCAGGATAACCAACGCCTCGTCCGAGGTGGCAAGAAATACGGCGATTACCGTACCCGTGCGGATAAGCCCGTTTTCGTACAGCTTTGCCGCCATCACCGAAAAGCCGCACTGCGGGACTATGCCCGTGGCAGCGCCCAGAAGCGGAGCAAGCGGACCCTGAAGAGTGCGGCGGCTTCGCGTTAAATTCGTCCCCCTCTCAAGAAGTTCGATAAGTATATAGATTATTAAAATGAAGGGAAAGACAAGCGCGGTGTCCTTAAGCGCGTCAAGTACTACTTCCAATTACTTCCTCCGAAAAACAGCCATGCAAGGCAAACATATTATTCACCTTCAGAGCTTAATTCAAACGTCCCGCAAATTTACGGGACGCTGCACATTCGTTATCTCTTCTTTTTCTTCTTGTCGCCCGACTGTCTGGAGGCGCGGTGCTTTTGCTTTACCGCCTCTTCCTCGTTGAAGGCAAGCGGAATTCTGTCGCTGTCGGGAAGCCCCGTCTTTGCATAGCCTTCGTCCCTTTCAAGCAGTGTAAGGCGGCTGACGGCGTCGAAGATGAGCATATGCTTAAGGTCTGCCGAGACACCTACGCTGTCACCCTTTGTCGCACCTTCTGCCCTGACAACGAAGGTGAGGTCGCCGCAGTCGCAGCTTGCATACGTTACGCCGCACACTTCTTCCGTATCGGTGACAAGCGCGGAGAAAAGTCCCTCCTTGTCTGCCTGCATATCCTCGGGTCTGAGCCCAAGAATG
This sequence comes from uncultured Clostridia bacterium, assembly GCA_944368635.1. Classification (GTDB taxonomy): domain Bacteria; phylum Bacillota; class Clostridia; order Christensenellales; family Borkfalkiaceae; genus Coproplasma. The sequence goes on along the minus strand of CALVXA010000014.1, from coordinate 3,234 downwards.
ACATCAGACTGACTTTCAACATATTCATCTATGCGGACAAAACGCTTTACTATGTTTTCAGGCAGGGCAAGACTGAGTTCGTCCTTGACGGCAAAGTATGCGCCATCCTTCTTTACAATCCTTGCGCCGTTTACGAAATTCACCGAAGGCGAACCGATTAAAAAGGCGACATAAGCGTTTGCGGGATAGTCGTAAAGATTTGCGGGGGTATCTATCTGCTGCATCATTCCCTCGCGCAGGACGAGTATTCTCGACGCCATGGATATCGCCTCGGGCACGGACTTTGTGGCATATACGAACGTTCCGCGCATTCTCGCCTGAATGTTGACAAGCACGGAGCGCAGGCTGTCGCGCAGGGCGGGGTCAAGCCCTCCCAACGGGTCGTCCAGAAGGTACAGCTGAGGCTCCCTTACAATCGCCCTTGCAAAGGCAACCTTCTGCCTCTGTTCGGCGGTTATCGCCTTGGGTCTGCGGCCGAGTATGTCGGTAAGCCCCAGCATTTCCGCCACCGCCCTGACGCGGCGGTCAATGAGCGCGGGCGATGCCTTGCGGAGCTTTAAGCCGTATGCGATGTTCTCCGCCACGGTGAACGAGGGATAGAGCGAATTGCCCTGGAATATCATGGCGATGTCCCTGTCCTTGGCGGGCGCGTGAGTCACGTCCTTGTCGCCGACATACACTTCGCCCCCCGTAACGCCTTCCAGCCCTGCAATAATCCTCAAAAGCGTGCTTTTCCCGCTCTTTTCGCCGCCGACCACCGCGATGAATTCGCTGTCAGCAAGTTCAAGATTGATGTCGTGCAACGCAAGAGTGCCTGACGGATATATTTTGCCTACGGAGACGAGTCTGAGATTTGCCATGTTTGCCTGTTCTCCCCCTGTTTAAAACACAATTTTTTCCCTATAATCATATCACGAAAGGCGGCAATTTTCCAACAGCTTACGCGCGTATTTTTTAAATTTAATGCAAAATTTTAAATTTTTTGAAGCGTTTGAGGCAAAACCTCCCGCGTGCGCTTGCACACATGGCTGCCGTTGGAGTAAAATCAATGTATGAACAGACTGAACTACGACGCAGAAATGCAGAAGATAACGAATGGGTTAGGGGGCGGAAAGAAAACGCTTTTGCTTCACGCCTGCTGCGCGCCCTGTTCTTCCGCATGTCTTGAAAGGCTTAAAGAACACTTTAAAATAACTTTGTATTTTTACAACCCCAACATAGAGGACGGGGAGTATGAAAAGCGCAAGGCCGAGCTTGTGCGCTTTGCCGCAGAGACAGGCTGGGCGGACATACTCGACTGCGACCACGACACCTCCGTCTACTACTCCGCAGTCAGAGGGCTGGAGGACTGCCCCGAAGGGGGAAAACGCTGCGCGCAGTGTTTCAGACTTCGGCTGGAGCGCACCGCGCGGGAGGCGGACGCGCGCGGTTTTGACTACTTCTGTACCACGCTTACCATAAGTCCTTTGAAAAATGCCGAACTGATAAACGCCACAGGGTTTTCGGTGCAGAGCGCGGACGGGGCAAAATGGCTGCCCTCCGACTTCAAAAAGCGAAACGGGTATCTGCGCAGCACCTGCCTTGCCAGGGAACACAACCTGTACAGACAAAACTACTGCGGGTGCATATTCTCTTTGCCAAACACTTGAAAAAGCTTGAATACGGTAGTATAATATAACTGCAAAGCGCTATTTAGGAGAAAAATTGTATGGATATCAACCGTTATTCCCCCGTGTACACGATAAACCAGAGGCACATGACCAAGCTTTCGGACTATTCCGTGGAGGAAATTTTCGAACTGTTGTATGCAACCAGGCAGATGAAGGCAAAGTTTGCCGCACACGAAAAGACGAACATACTTCAGGGCATAACGGTTGCAATGCTATTCGGCGACACTTCGCTGAGGACAAAGTCCGCGCTTGAAATAGGCGTAAGACAACTGGGCGGCGAATGCGTGGATTTGCATTACAGCGAAAAGGATATGCGTGCAGGCGAAAACATAAGCGACATAGTGAACGTAATCTGCCGCTACGGCGTTGGCGCGCTCATAACGAGAGGCATAGACCAGGCGGAGCTGGACAACTTCACCGCCGTTTCGCCCATGCCCGTAATAAATTCCACCAATGCCGACTATGTGCCCATGCAGGCGATAAGCGACCTGTATACCATATGGGAAAAGAAAAAGGGACTGGAAGGCGTAAAGCTTGCATACATAGGCAAGGGCTCCAACGTCGCCGCTTCGCTTATCATGGGCGCCGTAAAATGCGGCATGGAAGTGGCAGTCGCCACCCCTGCGGAATTCGGCATCAAGATGAGGCACGTGGAAAACGCCGAACAGTACGGCAGCATTTTCCTTACGGACGACCCTGCGCTTGCCGCAAAGAATGCGGACATAATCTATACCGACAGCTACCACTACCATTCGCTTATAACCGAGGAAGAAGCAAAAATACTTGCCCCCTACAAGATTACGAACAGACTGATGAGCGCGGCATCCGGCACGGCGCTGTTCATGCACCCCCTGCCCGCAAAGAGGGGCGTAGAGGTTGCAGCCGACGTTATCGACGGCAAACAGAGCATCGTATACGACCAGGCGGAAAACAAACTTCACGCCATAAAGGCCATTCTCGCCCTGCTCATAAAGTAAGGCAATGGCTTTATGACCTTGAATTGCTTTTCGCGCAAACCACAGATTATTTGACTGCAGGTTGAAATTCAGAATACATTCTCATCTTCGGAAAACTGAATAACGACCGCAAAATATACGACAAAACAACCCCGCACAGACCGTGCGGGGTTGTTCTTTTCTTAATTTATTAAACTTTTATAAACGCTTAACGTCCCGCAATATGCCCTCTGCCATTGCCGCCGACATTGCAGTCCGCTTTAAACTCATATCTTCGCCATGCGGTCCGCAGTAATCTCTGTATGCATCAGCCGTTGACGAGGTCGATTACTACCACCTCGGGACGATTGAAAAGGCGCAGCGGGAATTCCGAATTGCCCAGCCCGCGGGACACTATCATGCGGGTGTCGCCAACCCTGTGAATTCCCTGCGTGTACCTGGGGAAAATGCCCTGTCCGGGCGAGTAGACGCCTATACCCGTAAAGGGAATGCGCCACTGTCCGCCGTGCGCGTGACCAGACAAAACCAGGTCATATCCTGCCATTGCATACCTTGCAATATACTGCGGCTCGTGCGCGAGGAGGAGTTTAAAGCCCTGTACCCCGTCC
>CALVXA010000013.1 GCA_944368635.1 uncultured Clostridia bacterium | reverse complement strand
AGACAGAGTCCAGGGTCGTTTCGTAGCAGAAAACGTAGTCGACAAGGACGGCAACATAATTGTCGAACAGAACGGCTTCGTAACTGACGAACTTGCGAAGAAGATAGTCGCAGCAGGCATAGAGCAGGTCAGCATCCGTTCGGTATTCACCTGTAATTCGCGTTACGGCGTTTGTGCAAAGTGCTACGGCAAGAACATGGCAACCAACACGCCCGTAATGCCCGGCGAAGCAGTCGGCGTCATTGCGGCGCAGTCCATAGGCGAACCCGGTACCCAGCTTACCATGCGTACCTTCCATACCGGTGGTATTGCGGCAACGGGCGATATCACCCAGGGTCTTCCCAGAGTCGAAGAACTGTTCGAAGCGCGCAAGCCCAAGGGCTGCGCAACGCTTTGCGAAGTTTCCGGCAAGGTCACAATCGACGACAGCGACAATCTCAAGCACGTAATAGTCAAGGATGCCGTGACGGGCGAAGTAAAGAAGGAGTATACGCTTCCCTTCAATGCAGAACTCAGGGTAAGGACGGGCGACACCGTCACCCCCGGCACCGTGCTCAACGCAGGTTCCGTATATCCCCAGGATATCCTCAGGATAGAGGGCGTAAAGGGCGTTCAGGACTACATTCTGGAACAGATTCAGTCCGTATACCGTTCTCAGGGCGTTGACATCAACGACAAGCACGTAGAGATAATCGTAAGGCAGATGCTCAAGAAGGTCAGAATTGAAAACAGCGGCTCTACAGACCTTCTTCCCGGCGAAACCGTGGATATGTTCACCGTAGAGGAGGAAAACCGCAAGGCAATCGAAAACGGCGGCGCTCCCGCACTGCAGAAGCGCGTGCTGCTCGGCATTACTAAGGCGGCGCTCTCCACCGAAAGCTTCCTGTCCGCAGCATCTTTCCAGGAAACCGCAAGGGTACTTACGGATGCGGCTATCAAGAACAAGGTAGACCCTCTCATCGGTCTGAAGGAAAACGTCATCATAGGCAAGCTCATTCCTGCAGGTACGGGCGTGAAGGAGTACATGAATATGTCCCCCGTCATCAACCTCGCCTACAACAAGGAAGAAGAGAATAACTGATAACGCGCAACGCAAAAAGGGCGCAGACAGAATTTTCTGTCTGCGCCCTTAACTTTTTAAGTCAGCAGCAAATTGCTGTTTTCGGTTAATCTTCGTAGACACATATACAGGGGTCAATGCGTGCCTTGCCTTTGCGGAATACGTGCATGAGCGGAATAAGTCGCCTTTATCGGCACATATACAGGGGTCAATGCGTGCCGCGTATTTGCGGAATACGTGATAAGTGAAATTAAAATCGCCTTCGTCGGCATATATATAGGGGCGAATTTGCATATTGCGTATCTGTATACAAGCGGTTGTCAGACGCAGTAAATGGTTTTCGCTGGCACATATTCGCGGGGGAATGCGAATTACGGTGTCGTTAGCACGCTTTCGGCATAAGGTTCGTTTGAACGCCGTTGCGAATAACAAGAAAAAAGCGGTTTGTCAGCTGATATGTGCGTGGCAACTACGTATCTCCGTTTACAAAAATAAGGTCTGCGGCATTGCCGCAGACCTGTTCCTGCACAATATGAAATTATTCCTCTGCCGAGAACATATCCTTACCTACTGCGCAAAGAGGACATTCAAAGTCCTCGGGTACGTCTTCCCACTTGGTGCCGGGGGCAATACCGCCTTCGGGATAGCCCTCGTCCTCGTCGTAGATCCAGCCGCACGCATCGCAAACGTACTTCATAGTCTTTACCTCACATTTATTTTTTATTATCAGTGACAGCCATGATTGCCGCAGCCGTGACTGCCGCAAGCGTGGCCGCCTTCATGATCGTGTCCGTGGTGGTCGCAGTGAACATCAGGGTCATAACCCAGTGTTCCGTTCAGATATTCTTCAACCGCCGTATCTGCATCGCCGGAGCATCCGCCGAATACCTTAATACCTGCCTCCTTGAGGGCAAGCTGCGCCCCGCCGCCAATGCCTCCGCATATAAGCACTTCAACGCCGCCGTTGAACAAAAGGCCGGCAAGCGCGCCGTGCCCTGTGCCGTTGGTTCCTATTACCTCGGAAGAGGTAACTTTGCCGTCCTGCACTTCATATACCTTGAAGTATTCGCTGTGTCCGAAGTGCTGAAAAATTTCTCCGTCCTGGTAGGTTACTGCAATTTTCATTCTGTCATCTCCGTCTGAATTGTTCTGTCCTCGTTTGCGCTTTTTTGCGCGCACGCACTGTCTGTTGCCGCAATAGTCGTTCGCAGATCCGTCGCATACGGTGAAATTTCCGCCGCAGACTTTAAGCGTTCTGCCGTTCACCAACAGCTCGGCAATCTTCTTTCTCGCGCTGTCGTAAATGTCAGTTATTGTCGTCCGCGACACGTTCATCCTGTTTGCGCATTGTTCCTGAGTGTTGCCTTCCAGGTCAATTATGCGGATAGCCTCGTACTCGTCAACGGTAAGCTGCACTTCGGGTGCGCCTTCTTCGCCCGCGGGAATAAAGCTGTCAAACAGCGGACGCCTGCAGACCCTTCTGCACTTTGTCGGTCTTGACATCTTCCACCTGTTTTTCTGACTTATGTCGATAATTATTATACATATATATTCATGTTCTGTCAACTGCAACGGACAGATTGAAGAATAAAATTTTGTGCGTCTTCAAAAGGCAACAAAAAACTGCCCGCGCACAGCGGCGCAGGCAGGAAATTGTCATAAATTTAATTTAATACCGCAGAAATGTCTGGTAATTCATCTTTCGTCGCGCGGCTGATTACTGTCTTCCGAAGGTACTTCAGCCTTATACATTATGCCTTGCACATCTTGGCTGTTGGTTGCAGTTATTTGCTTCTGCATAGACTTGTCGATGTACAGCGTAAGCAGGTATGTCGCAAGCGCGCCTAATATGAACAGCACAACGCCTGTGCCTATCATTCCGCCTGAAAGGGGTGTCTTGCCGTATTCGCCCGTGAAGAAAGTGATGAATATTGCAGGAATGGAGCCGACTACAAACCCGAAAATCGCCCAGCCCGTCGCGCGGGGGTAGTTCTTAAGGAAAATCTGCATTATCTTTGCAATAGTGAAGAACCCGACGATTATGCCTATGCCGAACAGTCCGAGTACGGAAAGCGCGTGCAGGGGACTGGTGAAGACATCGCCTATAAGCGCAAGCAGCGGTGCGTAATAGCCGAATATCATCATGAGCATGGACCCGCTGATACCGGGCACGACCAGCGCACAGGAAGCGAGTATGCCCATAATCGGTACAAGAATGTACTGGAACCAGGGCATATCGGCAGACAGGTCCACATCGCCCATGCCGGGTATGAAGCACAGCGCAATGACTACTGCGAACGGAATTAAAATAAGTGCGAAGTCAATCTTTTTAAAGCCTGCCTGTCTGTCGTCTTTGTAAAGCTTGGGCAGGCTTCCCGCCATAAGCCCTCCGAACAGAAGCACGGTGGGGAAGGGGGCGTTCTCAAGCGCCCATGCAAGCGGAAAGTATGCGGCAATGAAAGCCAGCGCGGCGCCAAGCGCTATGGGGAGAATATACAGCACACTTTGGGTAAAGTGACGGCGCAGGTTGCTTATGCTCTCTATCAGCTTGTCGTAAATCTTCAAAAGAACGGCAAGCGTGCCTCCGGAAACGCCGGGGACAATCATGGCTACGCCGATAGCCGCACCCTTGGCAAAGTCGGCAAAAAATCTCTTTATCATCAACTCTATCTCGTCCTTGTATTTATATCGATATTATATAACCGTATTGTCACTTCTGTCAAGTTCAGGTACGCGGCAGAACGCGTTCAATCTCCTGCGTCCTTTTCACGGGAAACGGGGCTGTCTGTGCAGTGACGTGCGCAACTTTAAGTACCTGACCGCAGGCACTTGTCCTGCCGCACGGGACAATTACTCCGTCTCCGCATTGTACGTCGGCAAATGGAGAAATATACCAGCGTTTCGCGTCTTTGTCAATTCCGTCACAAAGTTGTACGAATACGTAAACAAGCGTGTCGTACTGCGTTATCACGCCTCCGCTCAAAGAATGTATCACGGCAATTACCTCCCGGTGAAGTCAGTACAATAATATTATCACACCTACGCGCAAAAATAAAGGCGTACGCAGCATAAAAAATAACTTTGCTTGACAAAAAAAGTAATGTGGTTTATAATCGACACAGTATCGGCTTTAAGCAACGGCTTAAACAAAAACTTGTGCGGACATTGATTGAAGTGCGCAACCGGTCAAAGCTTTCGCTAAAAAGCAAAATAATGCGGATATGTTGGAATTGGCAGACAAGATGGACTTAGAATCCATTGGGAGACCGTGCAGGTTCAAATCCTGTTATCCGCACCAAGCACTCAAAAATGCCACAAAATGGCGTGTTTGAGTGCTTTTTTGCGCGGATTTTTACAGGATTTGAGGGGAGGGTAGTCGGCGGAATCGACCGCCGACCTGACAGCCCTCGGTTTGGGCTGTCAGCCGTGCGCGTCCGCTCAAGGCGCAAATCCTGTTATCCGCACCATAACCCGAATTGTGGCGATTTTTGCCGCAATTAGGGGTATTTCTGTAAGGATACTGACAGGATTTGAGGGACGGGAATTGCGTTTTGAAACTTGCCTTGACTTGGCAAGTTTCAGCAATCGGAGAGACCGCTGCAAGCCGAGCGGAGCGTGAGGCGTAGCGGGGACGACCAACGAGGATACGAGGCGACGGGAAGTCGGCGGGCTCTGCCTCCGATTCAGGCAGTCTCCTCGGTTTGGGCTGTCAGCCGTGCGCGGCGCACTCTGTAAGGAGTGCGTGAATTGAAATTTAGAGATAAAGGGTGGAGGAACTGTTCGAAAAACATCTAATGGTGACAATATTATTACGTTGCACAAGATGTCCGATACAGATTTGCCCAAAATAATTATTACCGGCGGTTCGTATGAAAACCCTAAGGTAAAGAGGGTGTACAAGTTTTAATCTGAAGAAGAAATGTTTGTTACGATAGAGAGGTTTACAAAATGGAATTATCCGAAAAAAGAACAGCGTTAATAGATGAACTTATAGGACTTGCTTTTGAAAAGGGATACTCTGAAGAGGATATTGAACTTATTCTTATGCTGACTTGTGTAGAAGAAATGGTAGACACTTTGGGTTCTTCAGAAGAGGCAACAAGACGAGCGATAGAAATATGCAAAGAAAGCGATGACGCACAGGAATGTGTGGCAAAGGTTTTTGACCTTATGGAAAAATAATAAAAACTCTTATATAGTCACGGAAAGTCCGTGGCTTTTTTTATTCTGAAATAAGGAGGGTATTATGTGGCAAAGCTCTCAGACCCTCCTCGAAAGCAGATAATCGCTGAGTATGTCAACGGAGACGGTAAGGTCTGTCAGCAACAATTAGCCGAATAGTATTGAGTTTCGCGGCAGGCAATATCAAAGATATTGAACACGACAGAAGGTTGCGAGCGGTTGTAGCAAATAAAATGAAGAGAACACCATTTCAATGCTTGAATTTTGGAGAAGCAAAAAGGCAAAACACAAGTCGCACTCCGCATGAAGTGCGTGTTTTTAGCATGGCAGAGACATATAAGGTATTCATACTGAAATAAAAAAAGCGGTCGGAAACTATGAATTGAAGATTGGCGCTTTTATATGCTATTTTACTGCTTCGAACTAAATTGTGTTGTTATAGTTTTGCGTGAGATAAAATAAGAAAACCGCAGACGAATTTTTTTGGTTGAATTGAAATTGAAATCGGACAACAGAGAAAGATAATTTTCGGGCATCGCCGCTCAAGGGCGATTCTGCCACGTGCAAATAATGTTACTTATTGTAAATTGCGCTTATGATAAGCGATGCAAGGCTCGGAATGTCCTCCGCGCAGTCGTCTTCCAGCCATTTCATGGATACATTATACAGCATACCCGCATAAATGTACGGAAGATAAGGGCTTTCGTCGGGATGGTCGTCTTCAAAGGCCCTGGCAAAACTTTTATTCAGGAAGTCAAGATATAAATCGCTCAGATGTGCCCTTTTCAGTAGTTTGAACGGTTCTTTGTTTGCCTTGAATGTGTTCAGAACGTCTGTCACGACTTTGATGTAATCTTCCTTACAACGCGGGTATATGTGCTGTCCGAAGATGAATTCATGGGTGTGACGCTCGAAATAGTAAATTATGACGTCTTCTTTGCTTTTGAAATAGCGGTAAAACGTAGCCCTGCCCACGCCTGCTTTTTCGGCAATGTCCTTAATGCTTATTCTTTCGTACTCATATGCGTTCATGAGTTTGAAAAGTGCCGTGACTATATAGTGTCTTGTATATTCTTCCGGGGCAACCTGCATGAGACAAAATTCCTTTTTGTGTATCATTTGCGGCGACAGATTTTCGCTTGTGTCTTATCGCGCTTACGGGCGGTTGATTTCTTACATCTTTTATTATATGATACACTTGTCTTACGGGGAAGTCAACCGAAATGCGCGCAGGCAGACGCTCCTTAAGGCAATTCAGAAAAAGAGGTATAACATTATGCAGGAAAAAGATTTTGTGTCCTATGAATACAGGACCGTAACGGTAAAGGCAAAAGACCAGATAAAGGCTATGGATATGTATGAAGCCTTCGGGTGGGAAGTGACGGCGACCAGCCCCGCATTGGTCGACAATGTAACGCTATCCCTTAAGAGGGACAGGAAGCAGCTGCACAAGCAGGAGCTTGTAAAACTCGAACGCCAGGCGCAAGACACATTCGAGACCATCAACGGATTGGAGCGCTCCAAGACCATGGGTGCAAGCATATTTGCCTATATTTTCGGCTGTATTGCCGCGCTTGTGCTGGGCGGCGGAATGTGCCTGACAATGCTCATCGAGGACAGTATACCCGCAATGGTCGGAGGAATTATACTCGGCATTGTCGGGATTGCATTGTGCGGTCTTAATTATTATATCTATAAAAAGCTCGTATCAAGAAAAATCAGAACGTTGCTCCCCGTAATTGACCAGACGGAAGAAAAACTTGCAAATATTCTTGAAAAGGGAAACAGCCTTTTAAGCGCAGAACTTATATAGGCAAAGACTGCAATCGGAAGCAGTATAAATCGGATATGTAAAGTGTAATGAAAAAATTTTTCGCCGTAATACTGAACAAAATAAGGTATCCGCAGGGGAAATTTCTTGTCTGCTTCTGTATTGTGTTCATGTTGACGGTTACGGGTACGGTACTTCTTCTTGTATCAGTACCCCGAATGACCGCCCTGCACTGTGTGCTGTATGCCTTATCGGCTGTAGGGCTTGCCTATTTTATCTTTGCGGCAGCAGTTGCCATAGCCCCAAAGGTAAAGGCAGGCGTAATACAGGTTCTGCAACGGCATTCATTTACCGCGCAAATTCTTGAAAACTACAACTTGCGCACCATTGTCTTTGCAACGGCGGGATTTTGCGTCAATATCGCCTATGCCGTGTTTCAGACAGTCGCGGGCATTTTGTGGCATTCCGCATGGAATATGGCAATCGCCTTATTCTGCGCTGTGCTTATTGCATTGAAGGGCGGCGTGCTGTTTTGCGGGATAAGGCAAAAAACAGACAGTGAAAGGCAGCAGAAAACTTGCACAGTCTGCGGCTTTATGTTTAACCTCCTTACCGTGGCAATTGCGGGAATAGTCATTCTGGCGAATAAGGAGCAAACGTGCTGCGAATATGCGGGGATAATGATTTATGTTGTCGCAGCGTATACGTTCTGGAAAATAGTCTCCGCAATAGTAAGGCTTGCACGGGCAAGAAGACAGGACGGCGTCGTCATACAGGCTATACGCAACATTAACCTTGTAAGCGCGCTTTGCTCGGTGTTGGTGTTGCAGATAGCGTTGATTCAGAAGTTCGGCGACGGCAACCAGACGGTTGCAAACGCTGTAACGGGCGGGGTCGTCGCTCTGTTAATTCTCTCGATAAGCATATGCATGTATATAAAATCGGCCAGACTGAAAATCAGTAGGAAGAACAGAATTTGCGAAGCGGAAGAACATTGAAGCAATACGACTCCTCTGCCTTGCCGCAAGTATTGCGGCGCAACAGTTTTTTTGGCTGATGAGCGGGAACATTTTATCGCTCTCATTTATTGAAAAAAAGCGCCCCTCCCGATTGGCGGGAGGGGCGCTTTTTATACAGAATACTGTTTATCTGGCGCCGCCGAAGATGCGCGCATGGTGTGGTAATTATCCTGCGACTTTTGCTTCGGAATAAATTACCCAGGGTTATTGCTGAACATAATCTGTGGGAACTTGGATATTTGCCTCACCGATAAGAATTTCTATTTCGATTTGTGCGCCTTCGCTGTCATTCTGCATGGGCACTTTAAGCGTAACGGAGACAAGTTTTCCGTCTTCAAACCTGACGGTAACTTCATCTGCCGTTTCCGTCGCAGCAATCTCGACATCTTGTGCCTTGTAGGCATTGTCCGCAAATGTAAACTGTGAATACAGCCCTTCCAGGCCGCTTAAAATTGTTGTTACGGGCATTTGGCATTGTTCAATTAATGAATCTATATAATTGCTGCCGTCCTCTCTCTGCCAGTCTCCGTCGTCTGATTTTCTATACAGATAATAATTATCTCCTTCTTTGGCAAGTAAATCATAAGATTTACTGTAAGTAACTTCTGACGAGCCGGACTGTGAAATCTCGGTGATTGTCTCGTAATAGTAGAGTTCCTTCACGCTATCGTAGCCTGCCGTCATGACCATCTGACCATAATCGCCTGTGTATTTTGCGTTTGTAATGGTGGCGGAAAAAGCGGAATCCCACTGTGCGGCGGTCACCGTATAATTAGTTTGTGTTGTCTGCGTGCCGTCGCCCTGGGTATTGTCGCCCTGGTTATTGTCGCCGCTGCAAGCGGCGGCTGCCGATGCCGCCATGGCAAGACACAACATCGATGCAAGAACTGCGATAAATCTTTTTCTCATATTTTTCTCCTCCCGACAGCCGTCTGTCGTCTGCAAACTTTTGCAGCATTTACGGACAGCAAGTCTTTTCTTTCTATTATAAAATATGTTGCGCTAAAAATGTGCCAAAAAAATAATTGCGTGAAGGCGTCAGGTGAAGTTTTTAAAAATTTATTCGCATGGCAACGGCGCTGTTTGCAAAATACAGCCGTAAAACAGCCATGCGTGGCACTGCGGCGGGAGGAAGGTCGCAATGCAAGAAAAATTGTATGTTGCACTTGCAATTTAATACAAGATATGGTATAATTTTCGGGATATATAATGTATAAAGGGAGAATGCGCGCTTAACGGCGGGCGACTGCGGAAAAGCTACGGGAAAACAGAGATGGCGGATAAACATACACAAGGTTACAATGCGGACGATCTGAAGGTGCTGGAAGGACTGGAAGCCGTAAGGGTGAGGCCGGGAATGTACATCGGTTCCACCGGCGTGAAGGGCCTTCATCATATTCTGTGGGAGATTGTGGACAACTCCATAGACGAGGCGGCAAACGGATATGCGGACGAGATAACGGTCATTCTGCACGCGGACGGCTCTGCATCGGTGGAGGATAACGGCAGAGGCATGCCCACGGACATAAACACCAAGACGGGAATGTCGGGCGTACAGCTGATATTCACCAAACTGCACGCGGGCGGCAAGTTCGACAGCGGCAACTATGCCTTCTCGGGCGGACTTCACGGCGTGGGCGCGTCCGTCACTAACGCCCTTTCAAAGTGGCTTAAGGTGGAAGTCTACCGCGGCACTGTCTTTAAAATGGGCTTTACGTCTTCTTTCGACAAAAAGCAGAACAAGTGGCTGTGCGGTATACCCGACGGGGAACTTGTGAATACGGGCGAAAAGACCAGAAAGAAGGGTACGAAAGTGCGCTTTATGCCTGACGAGCAGGTTTTTGAAACGGTGGAATGGAATTACGATACCGTTGCAAAGCGACTTAAGGAGCTTGCATTTCTGAATAAGGGCGTGCGCATCAACTTTTCCGACGAAAGGGAGATGTACAGGACGGAGGAAGTCGCCACGGAGGACGGAGAAATAGTCTCGAAAAAGATTAAACTTCCCGACAGGGAGCCCGTGTCCTACAGGTACGAAGGCGGACTTGTCGACTTCGTGAACTATCTGAACGAGGACGCTTCCCCGCTGTACGCAAAACCTCTGTACTATTCGGCAGTCAAGGATATTCACATAAAGGGCGCGCCCGCCGGCAAAATCAAGGTGGAGTTCGCCATATCTCACACCAAGGGCGACGAGGAAAACCTGTATTCATTCGTCAATAACATCTCCACCGTGGAGGGAGGCTATCACGAGGCAGGCTTTCACAGCGGTCTTCTGAAGGCGGTCAACGACTATGCCCGCGCAAGCGGCGTACTCAAGAGCAAGGATTTGCCTTTCGTTGCCGACGACGTCAAGGAAGGGCTTACCGCCGTTCTCACCGTCCAGCTCAACAATGTGGAGTTCGAAGGACAGACAAAGACAAAGCTGGGAAATCCCGAAGCAAAGGCGCCCGTGGAGCAGGCGGTTGCCGAAGGACTTGCGCTTCTGATGGGGCAGAGGGCGAACAGAGCCGTCTTCGACGAGATAGCAAAAAAGGCAAAGTTTGCCGCAGACGACAGGATAAAGCACCGTGCCGAAAGGGACGTTGCAAAGGCGGCAAGCGACAATGACGGACTTAACCTGATAGGCAAGCTCGCGCCCTGTTCCGGCAAGAACCCCGACTTGAACGAGCTGTTCATAGTGGAGGGCGATTCGGCAGGCGGCACGGCAAAGCAGGCAAGGGTAAGACAGTTCCAGTCCATCTTGCCCCTGCGCGGAAAACCCCTTAACGTACAGAAGAAAAGTGCGCTGCAGGCGCTTCAGAACGAGGAAATAAAGACGCTTGTTTCGGCAATAGGCGCGGGTTTCAACCGCACTTTCGAGGTGGAAAAGACGCGCTACAAAAAGGTCATCATTCTTTCGGACGCCGACCAGGACGGTATGCACATACGCTGCATACTGCTGACTTTTTTCTTCAAATATATGCGTGACCTAATTGCGTCGGGCTATGTCTACATCGGCATGCCGCCCCTCTATAAGGTGTACAAAAAAGACGTGGCGGAATATGCGTACGACGACAAGGAACTGGACGAAAAGATTAAAAAAGTGGGCAAGGGCTATTCTCTCCAGCGATACAAGGGACTTGGCGAGATGTCCGCAGAACAACTTTGGGAAACGACGATGAATCCCGCAACGCGTAACCTTATTCAGGTTACGCTGGAGGACGTGTCGGAGGCGGCGCGCATGATAGAGATGCTTATGGGCGACAAGGTGGAAGGCAGAAAGCAGTTCCTTGCGGAGAATGCCGACTTCAACAAGGTCGACGGCTTTATAGAGCGCGTCAATACGGAGCGCAGGGAAAGCCAGACGGGCGACGAGGTGTAAAGGTCTATGGCTAAAAAGAACAACAATGACAATTTCCAGACCTTCATACCGCAGGGCAAAGTATTTGCAACCCCGCTCGAAGAGGTCATGCCGCAGTCAATGCTTCCGTATGCCGAATTCGTAATACTCGACAGGGCTCTGCCGAGGGTGGAAGACGGACTCAAGCCCGTACAGCGAAGAATACTCTATACCATGATGGAGATGGGGCTTACGCCCGACAAGCCGCACAAGAAGTCCGCGAGAATAGTGGGCGACTGCATGGGCAAATATCACCCCCACGGCGACAGTTCGGTGTACGACGCGATGGTGCGCATGGCGCAGGACTTCAATATGCGCATGACGCTCGTCAACGGACACGGCAATTTCGGTTCTGTCGACGGCGACCCCGCGGCGGCAATGAGATATACCGAAGCAAGGCTGGAGCCGCTCGCGCTCGAACTTCTGCGCGACATGGACAAGGAGACGGTGCCCTTTTCCTTCAACTTCGACGACAGCCTGCTGGAGCCGGACATTCTCCCCGGCAGGTTCCCCAACCTGCTCGTGAACGGCGCCAACGGCATTGCGGTGGGTCTTGCCACCAACATACCCACGCATAACCTCGGCGAAGTGATAGAGGGGGCATGCGCATACATAGACAACCCGCGCATCTCGCTTATGGAGATGATGAAGATAATACCCGGTCCCGACTTCTCGACGGGCGGATTCATCATAAGGAACGAACTCAGACAGGCATATGAGACGGGCAAGGGCAGAATAACCCTCCGCGCGCGCTATTCCGTGGAGATGGGCGACAACGGCAAGAAAGAGATAATCTTCACCGAACTGCCCTACCAGACCAACAAGGCAGAGCTTCTCCGCAAGATAATGCTCATGCGCGAGGAGAAGAAGGACGTGCTTTCTGGCATTGCCGACGTAGTGGACGAGTCGGACAGAACGGGCATGCGCGCCGTCATATACCTCAAAAAGGACGCCGATGCGGACGCCGTTTTGAACTATCTGTTCAAGTATACGGACCTGGAATGTACGTTCGGCATAAACATGGTCGCCATAGCCGGAGGCAAGCCCCAGCAGCTGGGACTTCTGGATATAATACGGCACTATGTCGCGTACCAGCGTCAGGTCATAATCCGCAGGACTAAATTCGAACTGAAGGAAGCCGAAGCGCGCTGTCATATCCTCGAAGGACTTATAATAGGCGTTCACAACATCGACGAAGTCATAAGAATAATCAAGTCCAGCGAGTCCACGCCCGTAGCCCGCGTAAACCTCATGCAGACCTTCGCCCTCTCCGAAAGACAGGCGCAGGCAATACTCGACTTAAGGCTTGCCCGCCTTGCCAAGCTGGAGATAAAGAAGCTGGAGGAAGAGCTTAAGGAGCTTAAAAAGAAGATTGAAAGGCTTAAAGCCATTCTTGCAAGCAGGGACGAGCAGATGGCGATAGTCAAGGGCGAAATGCGGGAGATAAAGGAAAAATATCCCTGCCCCCGCAGGACGGAAATCGTAGACAAGGCGGAAGACATAAAGGTGTTCCGCCAGGACATAAAGCGCGCCGCCACCGATTGGGCGTTTGCCATAACTGCAGGTCGGAACATAAAGATGATGGACAAAATCGAGTTCGACCAGAAGCACAAAAAGGCATTGCCCGCGGCATACCGCCCCGACGGCGTGTTCAGACAGGTTGTGTTCGGGCGTTCGGACGGGGTACTTCTGATTTTCACAAATTACGGCAACTGCCTGCGGCTTGACCTGAACGAGTACGAGCCGACGGGTTTCGGCGGCGCCGCGCTCAGGCTGAAGGACATAAACGACGGCGTTCTCCGCGGCGAAGCGCCCGTCGCGATTTTCGCAACCGACGGCAACGTGCCTGAGGGAGATTTGCTGTTCTACACCGTGCAGGGTACGGTAAAGCGCACGCCATGGGCGGAATATGCCGTGGGAAAGGCGTCTTTCCCCGCAATAAAACTGCGCACGGGCGACGAGCTTCTGGGCGTGGAGCAGTTTGTGGATGACCCCGACAACACTATCTGCTTTGTTACCAGGCAGGGAATGTGCCTCAATGCCGAAAAGGACGATATCCCTTCGCAGGGCAGGGTGACGGGCGGCGTCAGGGGCATGACCCTCAACGAAGGGGACAGCTTAATCTTCGCCGCGCAGATGTACGGCGAGGGCGAAGTGGTGGTCATTTCCTCGGCAGGCACGGCAAAAAGGGTCATTGCATCGCTGTACACCCCTATGGCGCGCGCGCGGAAGGGTATGCTCATAATTGACAGCAAGTACGAGCTTATATTTGCCGATTATGTCACCGTGCCCTATAAGATAGGCGTGATAGGAGAGGATAACTCCTTTACGGAAGTGGACACGGAGGATATCAGGATAGAGCCGAGACCTTCGCGCGGCAAACCCGTTGCGGGTGGCATGGTTGCGGACGCGGTTGCGCTCAAGTACCGTTCAGACTATTCGGACGGAAATATGCAGATAAAATTTTAAACGGGAGAAAAATATGTTGAAACAGTATATCGATGCGGCGGCAGGTCGCACAAAAGCGGACATCGTACTCAAGAACGCAAGCTATGTCAATGTGTTCACGGGCAGAGTGGAAAGCGGGGACATAGCCATAGTCGGCGACAGAATTGCAGGCGTCGGGAAATATGAAGGCAAGCAGGAATATGACGTCGGCGGACTTGTGGTGCTTCCAGGCTATATAGACGGACACGTGCATATCGAAAGTTCCCAGCTCTCCCCCGAGGAGTTCGCCTCGCTTATAGTTCCCAGAGGAACTACTACCATAATCGCCGACCCTCACGAGATAACCAACGTCTGCGGCATGGCGGGCGTGGAATACATAATTAAGGCGTCGCGCAATATACCTCTCGACGTAAAGGTGCAACTTCCCTCATGCGTGCCCGCAACCCCCTTCGAGACGAGCGGCGCCGTGCTTTCGGGAAGCGATATTCAGGAGCATATCTGCGACGACGGCATATTCGGTCTGGGCGAATTCATGAACTATCCCGGGGTAATAAACGCCGACGAGGACGTCATAAAGAAGCTGGAGGCGGCATACGACGCGGGCAAAATAGTGGACGGACACGCGCCCGCCATAAGCGGAAACGAACTGAACGCCTACCTGTGCGGCTGTATCTCCACCGACCACGAGTGCGTATCCGTGGAGGAGATAGACGAAAAGATATCCAAGGGCATGTACGTGCATCTTCGCCACGGTTCTTCCACGCGCAACCTCGTTTCCAACAGCAAGGCTGTAAATGCGGCAAATATGCGCAGATTCCTGCTCTGCACGGACGACAGGCACGCCGCCGACCTCAAGGAAAAGGGACATATAGACGACGCTCTCCGCAAGGCGGTTGCAGGCGGATTGGACCCCGTCTGGGCGGTAACTATCGCAACGTTGAACGCCGCCGAATGTTACTCGCTCAATGACAGGGGGGCAATCGCGCCCATGCGTCTTGCCGACCTCGTTGTGGTGGACAATCTCTCGTCCTTTAACGCGCGCTATGTGTTCAAGGGCGGCAAGCTCGTCGCGAAGGACGGAAATCCGCTGTTCGACACGACGGTGCGCTATCTTCCCGAAAGCGTGCTTAATACAGTACACGTCAGAAAGCTGACCGCCGAAGATTTCCGCCTTACCCTTAAGGGTAAAAAGGCGCGCGTAATGACAATACTTCCCGGCAACGTCGTCACTGGGTGCGAGATTATGGACATAGCCTCCGCAGACGGCGACGTGGACATCGTCGGTACGGACGTGCTTAAGATGGCGGTCATTGAAAGACATAAGTACACGGGCAATATCGGCAAGGGGCTTTTAAAGGGCTACGGCTTCAAGGGCGGAGCAATGGGCATAACCATCTCGCACGACTCGCACAACATCATTCTGCTGGGCGACGACAACGAGAGCATGGCGAAGGCGGCGAACGAGCTGGCGCGCATAGGCGGCGGCATGGTCATTGCCGACAAGAAGGCGGACAAGGTGTATTCATTGACGCTGGACATCGGCGGACTTATGTCCTCGCGCGATGCGGAAAGCCTGCAAAGGGACAGCAAGGCGCTTATAGAGCGCGCTTATTCCATGGGCGTAGACAGGGAGCAGGAGGCGTTCATGTCGCTTGCCTTTCTGTCGCTTGCCGTAATACCTCAGCTCAAACTGCTCGATACGGGGCTGTTCGACGTGATGAAGTTTGCCTTCACCTCTGTTGACGCAGAGTGATTTTCAGTCCGCATAATTTTTTCGGTCATGGGGAAAGGCGGAGCCTTACGGCTTAAACCTGTCACAACCTGTCTTAAGACAATTCATTCCGCGGGGCGCACGTCTGCTCCGCGGATAAATTTTTTTATAAAAGGCAAAATAATGCAAAAACTTTAAAAAAATGCTTTTACATAGCCGCCGAAATATAGTACAATTATTGATGGTATAATATCAGAATGGGGAATGTACGTGCCTTTCCCGAAAAAATACAGCATAACCGACAGCCGCCGTAAAATTATGCGGCGGTAAAATCAAGGAGTAAACGATGGGACTTTTGAATTTTTTAGCCAGTGCGGACAGCCGCCGCGCAGTAAAAAAACTCGATAAGCTTGCCTTCAAAGTGGAAGAGCTGGAGCCCAAGTATCAGCACATGACTGACGAGGAGCTCAAGGCGCAGACGGGCGTGTTAAAGGCAAGGCTTGCCGCAGGCGAGACGTTGGACGACATAATGTTCGACGCTTTTGCGGCTCTTCGCGAGGCGAGCTGGAGGGTGCTCAAGATGAAGCACTTCCATGTGCAGATAGTGGGCGGCATATGCCTTCACCAGGGCAGAATCGCTGAAATGCGCACGGGCGAAGGCAAGACGCTTGTCTCCACGTTGCCCGCATACCTCAACGCGCTTACGGGCAAGGGCGTGCATATCGTCACCGTTAACGACTACCTCGCAAAGCGCGACGCGGAGTGGATGGGAAAGGTTCACAAGTTCATGGGACTTACCGTCGGCGTGGTTGTCGCCGGAATGGATGACGAGCAAAAGAAAAAGGCATACCAGTGCGACATAATCTATGCGACCAATAACGAGCTTGGCTTCGACTACCTGCGCGACAATCTCAAGACGTCCATACCCGCAATGGTTCAGAGGGAACTCAACTTCTGCATAATCGACGAAGTCGACTCCATTCTCATCGACGAGGCAAGGACGCCCCTCATCATCTCCGGCAAGGGCGGCGAAAGTTCCAAGCTGTACGAGGATGTGGACAGGTTTGTCCGCACGCTGCACGGCGGTTTCGACGACGACAAGAAGGAGGCGGAGGGCAAGGCGCCCGTCCGCAAGAAAAAGGGTCAGGCCATGACCGAGGAAGAGGAGAAGGTCAACGAACAGCTTGCCGCCATTCTAAAGGACATGGAGACGTGGGACTACATCATCGACCGAAAGGATAAGTCTGTCACCATAACCGAACTCGGCGCCAGAAAGGCAGAAAAGTTCTTCAACATAAAGAACCTCGGCGATATAGAGAACGCCGACCTCAACCACCACATACAGCAGGCGCTCAAGGCGCACGAACTCTTCGAAAGGGACGAACAGTACCTCGTCACCCCCGAAGGCGAAATTATGATAATTGACGAGTTCACGGGCCGTATAATGGTTGGCAGGCGCTATTCCGACGGACTTCACCAGGCTATAGAGGCAAAGGAACACGTCAAGGTGCGCGACGAGAACAAGACGCACGCAACGGTAACTTTCCAGAACTATTTCAGGTTGTACAAAAAGCTTTCGGGCATGACAGGTACGGCAAAGACGGAGGAAGCGGAGTTCCGCACCATCTATTCGCTGGACGTAGTCGTCATTCCCACCAACAAACCCGTTGCGAGGGAGGATGAGCCCGACAAGATATACGCCACGGTGGAAAGCAAGAAGAAGGCCGTCGTGGAAGAGGTCATAAGGCGCCACGAAAACGGACAGCCCATACTTATAGGTACCATAACCGTCGACAAGTCGGAGGAAATTTCCAGACTGCTCCGCCGCAACGGAATCAAGCACAACATTCTCAATGCGAAGAATCACGAAAGGGAAGCTGAAATTGTCGCCCAGGCGGGCAGATACGGCGCCGTTACAATCGCAACCAACATGGCGGGCCGCGGTACGGATATTCTGCTTGGCGGTAATCCCGAATACCTCGCAAAGAAGAGAATGCGCGAAGAAGGCTACGACCACGACATGATAGAGGTTGCAATCTCCTATGCGGACAGGGAATTCACGGAGGAGGAGCAGACCGCAAGAAAGCGTTACAGCGAACTGTACGAAAAGTTCAAGGCAGAAACTGACGAGGAGAAGAAGAAGGTCATAGAGGCGGGCGGTCTGTGCATACTCGGCACGGAAAGGCACGAATCCCGCCGTATAGACAACCAGCTCCGCGGCCGTGCGGGCCGTCAGGGCGACGTGGGCGTATCGGTGTTCTTCATCTCTCTGGAAGACGACCTTGCAAAGCGTTTTGGCGGCGAAAGACTCAAGGCTATATATTCCCGCTTCATGGAAGACGATGAGTGCCTTCAGTCAAGGCTTTTAAGCCATGCGATAGAAAATGCGCAGAAGGCTATAGAGGGCCGCAACTTCGGCATAAGAAAGCACACGCTTCAGTACGACGAAGTCATGAACGAACAGCGTAAACTCATATATGCGGAAAGACTTAACGTGCTTCGCGGCGCAGACGTGCACGAACAGATTCTGAAGTACATTCCCGACTATGTCGAAAAGGTGGTAAGGGAGACGGTGAATACGGACGCAATGCCGGAGCAGTGGGATGCCGAAGCGCTGAACGCCGCACTTGTGCAGAAGGTATATCCCGACGAATGTACCTTCACCATCACCCCCGAAAGACTTGCGAAGTGGGACTTTGAAGCTGCCGTTCACAGAATTTCCAAGGAAGTTTCCGCAGCATACGAACAGAAGATAGTAAACATCTCAAGGGAGACGGACGGACAGGTGGACTACCGCCAGATAGAGCGCAACGAACTTCTCCGCGCCGTAGACAGACATTGGGTTGACCATATCGACGCCATGGACCAGCTGCGCAAGGGCATAGGTTTAAGGGGATATGCACAGCAGGACCCCGTAATTGCCTACAAGCAGGAAGGACACGAGATGTTCGAGGAGATGATCGACAGAATACAGACGGTCACGGTTTCCAGGTTGCTCAAGGGCAGAATTATAAAGGTGCCCGCAATGCCCCAGCGCATTGCCCGTCCCGCAAACCAGCCTGCGGCAAGGACTGCAACCGCGCCCGCCTCTGCCCCCGCAGAAAAGAAGTAATTAAATTCATGCGGCAATATGCCGCAATCACGGAAGGTTTATGTTCAAAGCAGACGAATACAGATTACGTTTAAAAGCCCTTTCAGAGACGCTTGCAGAAGCCAGGTACGCGCTTGATATCGATAATCTCGGCGGAAAGCTCGGAGAACTGAAGGCAGAGCAGGAAAAGCCCGAAGTATGGCAGGATTTGGAAAAGTCAAAGCATATCGGCAGGGAAATTTCCTCCATAGAAAACAAAATTGCATCCTATAAAAAGGGTGAAAGCGCAATTCAGGACGCGCTCGCGTTCGTCGACCTCATAGAGGAGGCGGACGACGAAAGCCTGATACCCGAACTCGACGAGATGATAAACACCGCCGAGAACGACATAGAGGAGATGCGCATACGCGCCCTGCTCCGCGGCAAGTATGATGCCAACAACGCCATCATGAACCTTCATGCGGGCGCAGGCGGCACGGAGGCCTGCGACTGGACGCAGATGCTTTACAGAATGTATCTCCGCTATTGTGAAAAGTCGGGGTTCAAGGTAACCGAACTCGACTCCGAAGACGGCGATGAAGCAGGGCTTAAGTCCGTTTCCTTCAAGGTTGAGGGGGAAAACGCATACGGCTTCCTCAAGGCGGAAAAGGGCGTTCACAGACTTGTAAGGATATCGCCCTTCGACTCCAACAAACGCCGCCACACTTCCTTTGCGTCTGTCGAAGTCATGCCCGAAGTCGACGACGAGGGCGAAGTGCAGATACGGGACGAGGACATAAGAATAGACGTCTACCGTTCCTCCGGCGCAGGCGGCCAGAAGGTCAACAAGACGGAAACTGCAATACGAATAACGCATTTCCCCACGGGCATAGTCGTCACCTGTCAGAACGAGAGAAGCCAGCTCCAGAATAAGGAAATGGCGTTCCAGTACTTGCGCGCGAAGCTGCTTGAAAGGCAGATTGCCGAAAGGGAAGCGGCGGATGCGGAGATAAAGGGCGAGATAAAGAAGATAGAGTGGGGCAGCCAGATACGTTCGTACGTGTTCTGCCCGTATACGCTTGTAAAGGATCACCGCACCGGCTATGAAAACACCAACATTCAGGCGGTTATGGACGGCGATATTCAGGGCTTTATAATAGACTATCTCAAGAAGACCGTTTAAGGGGGTGTCCCATGGACAATAACGGCTACAAGATGGCGTACGAGCAGGTTGCCGACAAGCTGAGCGAGAAAATTACACAGCTCTACAGCCAGAAAATTTTCCCGCGGGACGGCAAGCTGTTCGCCGATATTCTCTTTACCGCGGCGACTGAAGGCGGCGCGCTTTTAAGGGCTATGGCACGCCTCGTCGACAGGGAAAAGAAGGTGGAAACGGCAAATGCCGCCCTGATACAGCTCTGCAAAGCAGGTTATGTGCTTGACATGATGACCGGGTCGGGATATTACACGCCTGCCGAGTCATATCAGCTTGCAAGCTATATTTCCAAGGTGTTGGACAGGCTTGGCGAGTTGCTTACCACGGCAAAGAACATAGACATGAACCAAAGGGCGAGAAGGGCTGTCCCGTTTAACGGTCAGACTGCGCCCGTTTCAGTCAGCCGCGCCCCCGTTGCGGGCAAAGGCGAGGACAGCCACGCGGATGAGGAGGGACGGGTGCGTCTGAATGCGGTCATAACCGCCGTGCCTTCGGAGCGGGACGTAACCCCTCCCGCAGACATCGCTGCGGAAGAGGCGCAACCTGTCCCCGAAGTTTCAGCGGTGCGCGAGGTCGTGCCAGAGACTATGGCGCAGTCTTTGTCCGAACGCGAAGCAACAGTCCCCTCGGCGGAAGATAAGGACAGCATTTCAGCAGACGTTCAGAAAGAGGCCGAAGGCGCCGCAGACGAAGTCATATCGGCAGGCGACAGGCAGAGCGCCGAAGATGTCGTCCGCAACGACGGGGCAGTCCCTGCCGCGGATGAGGACGGACTGGACGAAATGGCAGACGCGGACGAAGTACAGTCGTTTCTGGACGAGGAAGACGGCTTCGACGACCCTGCACAGACAATAAAATAAAGGAAAAATCAGGCGCAGAAAGGTGCGCCTGTTTTGCAACTATGTACCGTTTTACTGACTTTAAAATCAAAAGCGAACCCGTAATACTCGGAATAGAGTCAAGCTGTGACGAGACTGCCTGCGCAATTATCCGCGGCAGGCGCATACTCGCCGACAGGATAATCTCCTCTGCCGACACCCAGGCGCTGTACGGCGGCGTCGTGCCCGAAATTGCCAGCCGCGCGCATACCGACGCGGTGGACAGGGTGGTCAGCCTCGCGCTTGAGGATGCGGGGTTGAAGAGTGGCGACATAGACGGCGTTGCCGTGACGTACGGCGCGGGGCTTCTTGGCGCGTTGCTCGTCGGGCTGTCGTTTGCCAAGTCGTTCGCATATGCGCTCAACGTGCCGCTCATGGCGGTTAACCACATACGCGGACACATAGCCGCGGCATATCTGGAAGACGTCGCGCTCAAGCCTCCCTTCATAACATTGTTGGCAAGCGGCGGACACACGGCTATACTTCACACGAAGGACTATTCCGACAGCGAGGTGCTTGGTTCCACCTGCGACGATGCCGCAGGCGAGGCGTTCGACAAGGTGGCAAGGGTGCTTTCCCTGCCGTATCCCGGCGGACCGAACGTGCAGAAGATGGCGCAGGGCGGAAAGGCAAACATACCCCTTCCCTCCGCGCTGATAAGGCACGGCGACGGCATGACCTTTTCGTACAGCGGACTGAAGACGGCGGTCATAAACTACTGCCACACGCAGGAACAGAAGGGACTGCAGGTGAACAGACACGATGTCGCCGCATCTTTCCAGAAGGCGGCGATTGACCCGCTTGTGCAGAAGACAGTTGAAAGCGCGCTCCGTCTCGGTCTGGATACGGTCACGGCGGGCGGCGGCGTGGTCGCCAACGACTACCTGCGCGAATCGCTTTCTGCGCTCTGCGAAAGGGAGGGCATAAAGCTGGTCTTGCCTGTAAAACGCCACTGCACGGACAACGGCTGCATGATAGCGGCAGAGGGACTTAATCTCTATCTTTCGGGCAGATTTTCGCCCCTTTCGGTGAACGCGAAGGCGGCAATACCGCTCAAACAGTGAAAAACGCTTTACATTTCCGTCGGCGTCTAATATAATATAACTGTAAAAATTAAATCCAAAGGCAATGACGGAGGACAACGCCCCGTAATCCGCTTTTCAAGAGAGCCCTTGGCAGGTGTGAAAGGGTAAGGCGGCTGCGGCAGATATCACCTCCCAGCCTGCCGTCTGAAAACAGCAGTAAGTCGGCACGGATTCGCAACCCGTCACAAATTGCGGCAAATGTCAGTTTGTTTTGGTGGTAATAAGCACTTTTTTAAGGAGAGTGTCCAAATGCGGACATTCTCTTTTTTTATACAGGGCGTCGGGTTGCCTCTGCAATTATTAACCTCTGCACTTATAAATCTGAAATAATTTCAAGGAGCAATATATGTATAAGAAGGTAGACACATCCCTTAACTTCATTGACAGGGAAAAGGAGATAATCGACTTCTGGAAGAAAAACGACGTGTTTAAGAAGTCGGTCGACAAGAATGTCGGCGGGCAGGAATTTTCCTTCTACGACGGCCCCCCCACGGCCAACGGCAAGCCGCACATAGGCCACATTCTCACCCGCGTAATGAAGGACATCATTCCCCGTTACCGTACCATGAAGGGCTACCACGTGCTTCGCAAGGCTGGCTGGGATACGCACGGCCTGCCCGTGGAGCTGGAGGTGGAAAAGAGCCTCGGCATTGACGGCAAGCCCCAGATAGAGAGCTACGGCATAGAGCCGTTCATCAAACAGTGCAAACAGTCCGTTTGGAAGTACAAGGGCGAGTGGGAGAAGATGAGCGACCGCGTCGGCTACTGGGTAGACATGGATAACCCCTACGTCACCTACGACGACAAGT
>CALVXA010000012.1 GCA_944368635.1 uncultured Clostridia bacterium | reverse complement strand
GATCGAAAGAATGCCGAAGGCAAATTAAAATCATTTGTCTTTCGGGCGGAGAGTGTAAACGGAAACGCCCTTTTCGTCAAGGGTGAAGTGCATTGCCTTCGGCAACCCTTGACGGAAAGAAACAGATAAAACAGATAAGGGAAAGCCTATGCGTTTCCGTTTGTTTGGTCTCCGCCGAAAGACGAAAAATAAAAAAAGGAGAAAGACGAAAATGGAAACAATAAAAAAATTATTCTATAATGGCGAGGATTACGAAAAGAATTGTTATTTCTTTTCCCCGTCGATCAGCAAGCGGAAAACTGTGGGAGGAAAGGCTTATTTCGTCCGCAGATATTTCAAAGGCGGCAAGGATTTTGAAAAAACCATGGAAACTCTTGCCGTAAATCAAGTCAACAAAGCAGTGAGGTAAAAGTATGAAACAGAAGAATTACATAGCGGGATTATATCTCAGGCTTTCGCAAGAAAACGAGCGTCAGGGCGAATCGGTGTCCATCGATAATCAGCGTACGATTCTCAGAAAGTATGCGGAAGACAGAGGCTTTGAAATTCACGACGAATACATAGATGACGGCGTATCAGGTACGACCTTTGACCGCTCCGAAGTCCAAAGACTTTTAGATGACGCGAAAACGGGCGTAATCAACACGATAATCGTCAAAGACCTTTCTAGATTTGGGAGAAACTATATCGAAGTCGGGCAATATCTCGATTATGTCTTTCCTGCGTTCGGGATACGGTTTATAGCGATACAAGACAATGTTGATTCGGAAAACCGCGACAGCGGAGCGATGGAAATGATGCCGATCATGAACGTGTTCAACGAATGGCACGCTGCAAATACCAGCAAGAAGATACGAGCGGTATTAAGGGCAAACGCAAAGGAAGGGAAATATCACGCAAGGAAGGCGCCGTACGGATACGTGAAAAGCGAAGGTGAAAAGAAGATCCCTATCATAGACGAAGAAGCGGCAAACATAGTGAAGCGAATTTTTGAAATGCGTGCGAGCGGTATAAGCCCGCATAAAATCGCTGATACACTGAACGCTGAGGGTATCATGAATCCAAGCAGATATTGTTTGGAGAAATACGGAGTCGTAGGACGTAGAGATAACGTAGGCTTGTGGTCGTTTTGTAGGGTGAACAGTATCTTACAAAATCCTGCCTATCTGGGACATGTGGTGCAGCAGCGGGACGGTACGGTTTCCTATAAGAACCACAAACGCTATATAAAAGACGAAAGCGAGTGGGTTATAGTTCGCAACACGCACGAAGCGATCATAACGCAAGAGCTTTGGGACAAAGTGCGTGAAGTGGAGAAGTCCGTCGCGCAAGGGAAAAAGACAACGAGAGGTTATACGCATCCTTTATCCGGATTTCTATATTGTGCGGATTGCGGGGGTAAAATGAAGATGAATTCAATAGTTCGCAACGGCAAGGTTGACCTTAATTTTAACTGCGGCAATCATGCGAGGCTTGGCAAGTCATATTGCTTTTCTCATTTCATACAGGCGAAAGATCTGGAAGCGATAGTATTGGAAGATATCCGCGATATGGCAAGAAGAGTTGTTCTGGACGAAGAGAAAGTACGGGGAGAGTTCTTGCAGCATAATGCCGAACTTGCGGAGAGCGCAATTAAAAGCACACAAAAAGAGCTTAAGTCGAAGTGTCGCCGCCAGGAAGAACTTTCCCGCCTGATGCAAGTTGCCTATGAAGACAGAGTCAAAGGAAAGATACCCGAAGAGATCTGTATCGGCTTTATAGAAAAATACTCCGCCGAACAGAAAACACTCAAAGCGGAGATCGAAGCCCTAGAAGAAAAAGTTGTGCAAACGGAAATGGCGAAACAGAGTGTGGACGATTTTGTCTCCAACGTCAAGAAATACCTTGATGTACCCGAATTGACGCGCGAGATGTGCTATGAGCTGATAGACCGTATCATCATCGGTGGGCATCCCAAACACACGGGCAAAGAACGAGAAATCGAAATTGTCTACAAAGTCGATATCGCATCCGTTTTGCGCTATAAACTGAATCGATGAAAAGAAGCGCGTGGGTTTTACAAGAACTCACGCGCTTTCCTATGTTCTCTTTCTCCTAATTTCATAGTGTCCATAAAGTTAGGTCACAACCGTAGGGAACAACAAAGCGGCAGTACAAAAATATATCCAGGAGCAAGAAAAAGAAGATATGATAAGTGACCAAATAACAATGAAGGAGTACCTGGACCCTTTTAAGGGTTGAGGCAACAGTAATGCGGTAGTTAGCTTTAGCGTACCGGTGACCGCTTGAGCGGTTGCCGGTATTGTGCCCTTATAGGGCTAAAATAAAGCCCCCACTTTAGTGGGGGATCTTTACTGAAATATTTTGCATTAAGCCTGGGCAGTGAGCGTAACCGTCTTGTTGAACTCCTGCACATCGTCGGGGGTAGTCGTAAGCACTACCGTTGCGGAATACTCGCCGCAGGTAATGGTCACAGTATATTCGTCTTCTGCGTCCAGATATTCCAGCATCTCAACCAGGTTGATGGTAACCTTGCCTTCGCCGTTCGCGGTTATGGGACCTACTTCAGAGTTTACCATGCATTCGGCGTTTGCCGCAGGGGTCTGGTCGGGAAGTACAAGCGTAAGGTTATAGGTGTGGCCTTCGCACTTGTCCGCGCACACGGCATCGGTGCAGTCCTCATCCGTGCACTTTCCGCACAGGGGGCATACGCTCTCGCAAACGTGAACTTCTGCCTGGGGCAGTTCCAGCTTGAGGGTATATTCCTTGGGGCCGTTTACGGCAATTTCGCAGTCTTTCTTATAGCCTGGAACACCGAGTACGTGGAAGGCAAACTGGGTGAAGTTGCCGTCCTTATCCGCGTAATCGGGATAATCTTCAAGCATCTCGTTGATCTGAGACTGGGTAAGTATTACCTTGCCGTCCGCACCTATGGAGTAGCCGGATAAAGACAGAGGTGCGCAGGCGCCGTTTGAAAGGCATATCTGCGAGAATACAGGCCCGCCCTCTGCGCCGCCCGTCTGACCGTTTATGGGCTGGTCGTCGCTGCCTACAATTATAAAGGTATAGGTAGCGCCGTTGTCGCCGCCGCCGCCGCCGTTGCCGCCGTTGCCGCCTTCATCGCCGCCGTTGCCGCAAGCGGCAAACAGTCCGACGGTCAGCGCGGTCATTGCGGCAATGAGAGTGGTAATAAATATACGTAAAAATTTTTTCATCGTCATTGTCTCCGTGTAGTAACAAATCTCTGTTTTCAGTTTATAAGCCGAAGCGTTCCATATATACGCCGAATGCAAGCCAGTCGTTGCCCTCGGTCACGCTGAAGTCGCCAGTGCTCATGCTCATCTGCTGAAGAAGACCAACGAGTTCGGCAGACGCGGGCAGGAAGCCGTACATGGGGTCTTCGGGCTGTTGTCTTTCGACCTCGTCAAGATAGGTGGCTAAATTGCTCTGTCCGATTATTCCGAGGGGTCTGAAAGCGCCGTTTTCATACAGCCACTTGACTGAATGGAAGTTGCCCGAAACGCCGTCGCTGTTTTCGAAACTGCTCATAAAGAAGCTGCCGTAAATCATGTCGATATATATGGGTTTGGACATGTCGGGTTCGCCGTTCTTTTCAATGTAATAGTATCCGTCGTAGAGAATTACATCTACGGCATCAAGCTTCAGCGAGCCGTTGTCATCCGATGAATAGACGCCGCGCGCATAGGTAGCGGCTAACAGGGTGGAGTACTCTTCGCCCATATATTTGACTTCGAAGTCGAATATTCCGGAGGCATCAAAATAGACTGCCATTCTCAGGTATACGGTATCGCCCGCATTAAGCACGAGATAGTTGTTGAAGCCCGAATACTCGGCGTTTTCGTCCGTAAATACGTCATAGTCGCGCACGGTTACGTCGCTGCCGCTGCCAATCAGGTCGCCGTTCTCGTCATAGATAAACAGATACTGGCTGACGTCCGTGCGGAGCGCTACTTCGTCCTGGCTCATGCCGTCCGTAATCTCTGCGTTGTACGACTTAATGCGGTAAACGCCGGACTGCGGTGCAACAAATTTATAGTAGTCGCCTCTCTGCACATCGCTCGAAGGATTGTCGATGTATACCTGGTTGAGTATGTCTTCGCCCGTGCCCGTGTTGGTGTTGAGCTTTGCAGTGTAGGGATTGTACATGCTCAGACCCTCGGTGAAGTCCGTATCTACAAGACAGTTATCGTGGACGTGACCATAGTGGTCATAGTAGTAGCAGAATTCCAGCCATTCATCTGTGTATGTGTATCTGCCCTGTGCGGCTGCTTTGGCTTTTACGAATTCCTGTGCCCACTGCTTGAGTTCCTCCGTGACGGGCATGAGCTTTTTGTTCGTGTCTATCAGTTTGGAAACGACTTTGTATCCCTGAAGCACTTTTGTCAGGTTCAGTCCGTTTACCGTCGTGACATCTCCTATCGCAACGTGAAGCTCGGCATCCTGCGCCTTATTGGAGTACTCGAAGAAGGTCATTTCATACAGAGTGTTATTGTAAACATCTACGCCGTCTTCAGTCGTGTTGCTGCTCATATGCAGGTCTGACCAGGGCGTGTACCAATCAAGGGTTATCAGAAGGAGCGGCCCTGTCTCGTCGCCGACATGGTAGAAACCGTCAGAATCGGGAGTAGCCGTAACGTCGACGTAATTTTCATACCTCTGACCGTTAGGTCTGGGCGTGTCTGCCGCGGGGCGAAGCATATCGAGCGAGTAGTCAAGGTCGTCGGAATTTGAAATGCGCAGATTTCGTATCTTTACGGAGTCTACGATTTCGGAGACGGAGTCGTCGTCAGCCAAATCCTTTATGAAGGTGAATATTATCTCCACCCTCTTGTCCTTGTCTGCAATGTACAGGTCATAGTTCTGCCAGCCGTTGCTGTTGCCCGAAAGGCCGTTGGGAATCTTGGAGTCGTTGTCTATGATGACATACAGCAAGTCAAGCCCTGTCTCTGTATTTATGTTGTATTCAAAGCTCAGCAAATCGCCCTTTTTCATGTCGAATTCGCCGACGAGCATGGATACGGAGTTGTCCACGTTGACATTGGAAGATGTCACGCAGGGTTCGCCGTCGTCTGTGCCGACAACCCACGGCCAGATGTAGCCGGTGGAGTTTTCCTCATGATAGGTTGCGTTGACGGAAGAATCGTTCAGTGCAGCCTCTATCTCGGAGGATGCGGGCATGCTTACATTGGGTTTCTGCTGTTCGGTCGTGCTTTCGCCGCTGCCCTCGGTGTATTGAAGGTCCTGCTTATAGTTTGCGGAAGTGAAGTCGGAGAAGAGCGCATTCCATGTGGATTCGTTGGGTTCGCTGCCCGCGCTCTCATAGGCGATCAAGCCGTACCTGTCCACGATGTAGGTGGTGGGGAAGGCGTTGACGCCGAATTTCCTTACAAATCCCTGGGTGTCCATTCCGAGGGGCAGGGTAATTCCCAGTCCGTTCTTAAATGTTATCAGCGAGTTGTCGTTGTCGCCGTAACCCGTATAGCATATTCCGAAGAACTCTATATCGTCCTTGTAATTGTTATAGGCCTTCTGGATTGCGGGGAATTCCAGTCTGCAGGGGTTGCAGGTCGTGTAGAAGAAGTTCAGCACGACGGCCTTCTTTTTGGTAAGCGTCTCCGCAAGCGAGTAGTTCACGCCGTTGTAGTCGGTGAACGTAAAGTCGCGCATAATGTCGCCCACGGCGTATGAGTCGGGTGCGGGACCGTCGAACACGGCAGAGGAAATGGAGATGTCTACTTCTTCTCTGCTTGTGGGACTTGTCTTGTAATCTTCGTCGCCGCTCAGGAAGTAGCCTGCGGGCAACGTGCTTTCCTGCACTTCCAGAGTATATTCGCCGAGTGCGACGGAAAATTCAATCTTGCCGTCCTGCGAAACGCCCGTCTTGAGCGTCGTGCCGTCGTCGTCCTTGAGCGCGACGGATACGTTATCCAGTGGCAGACCGCCTTCCGACATGACGTTTACGACGTACTTGTTGGAGGTTGTCTGACCGCCCGCGTCATAGTCAGGGTCGTTGATGTAGTCGGGGTATTCCATAGGTTTCGAAGGGACACTCGTGTCCGGACCGGGGTTAGGGTTTCCCTCGTCCTGACCTCCTGCGCAACCCGCAAAACTTGCGCCCAACACAAGCGCTGCAACGATGGCGAAAAATTTGGAAAATTTCTTCATTTTTTGTCCTCTGTCCGAAGGTTTTCGTCTGCCTTCGGTATGTATTTTTTAGTTTTCTGCCTACGCTATTATATTATAGAGGTATATAATTGTCAAATAAATAGCCGCGTGCTTGCCCTATTTGTTGTGTGAAAAATATGCGAAAACCGGAAAAATATGCAGTATAAATGCATAAAATTACCCTGCATTATACGTGGTATAAGCAGGGCTGAAGCCAGTGGGTTTTATGGCGTTTGCCTGCGGCTTTTTAAGCCGCCGCGGCAGCGTTTTTACAGCTTTTCGAAAAACAGATTGTCGTCAAGGTAGGCGTCGGCAGCAAGTCCTGCGCCCAATGCCGCCATTACCTTTACAAGCGTCATCTCCACAGTGATGTCGTGTGCGACTTTTACGCAGGCGGGCAAATCTGACATGGAGGAGTAAACCCCAGCAGAGCTCATTACGGGCGCAATTATCACGGGTATGTTGCGGGCGTTGCAGTTCTTTGCAAAGGTTATAAAGTTAAGTTCATCCCCCTTCGTGCAGATGGTGCCGCTGTGCGAAAGTTCTGCCACCACGGCGCGCGGACTGTTGCGGAAAAAGTCAAACATTTCAAAGTTGAGCAATGCGCGCATGGTTATGTGCAGCACTCTGTCCGAAAGCAGAGGCGGAACAGGACGGCTGTCATGCGCGGCAATCTCCTCCGGTGCGGGTACGTCCTTGCGTGCGGAAAACAGCACTTGCCCGTCTTCTGTCTCGGCAAGGCAGGCGCCCTTCGCGCTGTGGTAAAAGCCCGTAATCTCATCAGGCCATATCAGACGGGAGCCAAGGTGTATTTTTGCCCTCTCGCCGTCGTTTCTGAAGGCGCAGTAAACGCCTTTAAGCCCCGTTTTTTCTATGAACGTCACGGCGGCGGCAAAGTTGTCAAGTCCGTTGCTCCTCTTGTCCGAAAGGGGGTACAGCGCGGAGACAAAGACTATGGGCAAGGGGTAGTTGCAGAATACCTGGCTGAACCAGTTGACCGTAAAGCACAGCGTGTCCGTGCCGTGCGTCACAATTATGCCGTCATAGGCGCAGGCGTCCACGCCCTTCACGCAGTCGTAAAGCGCGTACAGGTCCTCTTTCTGTACGTTCTCGCTCAGAATGTTTATTGGTGAAAGCGCGTCAAACTGCACGTCGGTTGCGTATTTCTCCGCATACATGGAAAGCAGCAGTCTGCGCGACGCAGTGTTCAGTCCAACGCTCCTGCCCGTCTGTTCGCTCCCTATCGTGCCTCCTGTAAAAATGACAAGAATTTTTTTCTTCAAGTTGTTACCTCCGGAAATGCAGTTAAATTATACCCCCGAAGTAAAAAAAAGTCAATGCAAGTGCGGCGGGGGTATTGATTATTATGCGACGCCGTTGTATAATGTGGACATAAAGGCAAAATTACTCAGGGGGAATAAAATGTACGAATTCGTCTATTGCACGCCTACAAAGGTGGTGTTCGGTGAAAATGCCGAGAGTAAACTCGGCGGACTTTTAAAGGAATACGGCGCAAAGAAGGTGCTTTTGCATTACGGCGGGGGCAGCGCGCTGAAGGGCGGACTGCTCACACGGGTACGCTGGTTGCTGGAAGAGGACGGCATAGCCTTTGTCGAACTCGGCGGCGTAAAGCCCAACCCCAGGCTCAGCCTTGTGGAAGAGGGCGTCGCGCTGTGCAAAAGCGAGGGCGTGGACTTTATCGTCGCCATAGGCGGCGGCAGCGTGATAGACTCCGCAAAGGCGATAGGTATGGCAATAGGTACGGGCTGCGCGCCCTGGGATCTGTACAGCGGAGGGGCAAAGCCTTCCGCAACGCTTCCCGTCGGAGTGATACTTACGCTCTCCGCATCGGGCAGCGAGATGAGCAATTCGTCGGTGATTACCAACGACTATACGCAGGTCAAAAAGGGCTGCACGGCAGAAGTTTCCCGACCCGTATTTGCAATACTCAACCCCGCGCTCACCTTCACCGTACCTCCCTATGCGACGGCTTGCGGCTGCGCGGACATAGCCATGCACACCATGGAGAGGTATCTTTCGGGCGGTAACAGCTTAAGAGTTACCGACGCGATAGGGGAGGAAATAGTGCGCACCGTCACGGCTTGCGCAAAACAGCTTGTAAAGAACCCGCAGGACTACGAGGCGCGCGCAAACGTCATGTGGGCGGGCAGCCTTTCGCATAACGGCCTTACGGGTTGCGGCGGCGACGGCGGCGACTGGGCAACCCATACGCTCGGGCACGAGCTGTCCGCGCTCTACGACGTCGCACACGGAGCGGCGCTCACCGCGCTGTGGGGGGCATGGGCAAGGTACGTCTACCGCAACGTGCTTGGCAGATTTTACACCTTTGCCGTACAGGCCATGGGCGTTCGTCCCAACGGCTCCAAGGAGGAAATTGCCCTCAAGGGCATAGAGGCGGTGGAGGACTGGTTCCGCGCAATCGGGCTGCCCACTTCTATCGGCGGGCTGGGAATTACCCTCACGGACGAGCAGGTCAGGGATATGGCGCACCGCTGCGCAGAACATTGCGGCGGAGTGAAGGGCAGCTGCGTTGCCCTTAAGGAAGAGGACATGTACGAAATTTATAAGGCGGCGCTTTGACGGACGGGCGGCGGCACGTCTGACTGCGCTGACGACAGACTGATTTTTTACCTGCACAGGGGTGGGCTTGCGGCAAACTAATGCCGCAAGACCACCCCTTTTTTTGCCTTTTTACCGCTTCTTTTTGTCCCTTCTTTTTACCGCGCGTAAACGGCACATATCTGCAAATTGCCCCCGATATATGCCGCAGTTTCTGAAAAAATAATGTTTGTTGCGCCTTTATGTGCGTAAATCGGGCATATGTCGCAGTTAATCCCAGAATATGCCGTGGTTTTACATGAATTATGACTGTGTCTGAAGGTCGTACATTTGCATCGTATAAGGCACATATAATCGCATATATACGAATATATGCTGTAAGTAACGCAGAATAACAAAAAACCCCGCAGATATGCGGGGAGTATGCTTTATGCCTGTGCGGCAAATTGCCGTATGCATAATTTCAGCTTTTAAGTCAATAAAAGAACTTGAAAGTTACAGTTCGGCGTCGTCCTGATTCTTGTAGCCCTGCCCGTAAATTTCCTTTGCGGAGGACACTATCATGAACGCGTTTTTGTCCTCTTCCTTCACGACGTCGCGCAGGCGGGGATACAGTATGGGCTTGATGACGCACAGCAGAATGCGCTTGTTTTCCCTGCTGTACGCGCCCTGTGCGTCTATGAATGTTGCGCCGCTGTCAATTTCGTTCAGTACCCTTTCGCAGATTTTTTCCGCCTTTTCGCCCGAGGAGATGATAAAGACCATCTTCGCCGTATTGCCGCCGTAAAGGACAAAGTCGAACATCAGCGTGAATACGACGACGGACAGCGCAGTGAAGAACAGCGTGTTCAGGTCGGGGTGGACGAACAGCGAACACAGCACTATCGTCATGTCCGAGACAAGCGAAATCATGCCCGTCTTAATATAGCGGAATCGCCTTCTCAACAGCTTTACAAATATATCCGTACCGCCCGTGGAGGCGCCCATGCGGAAGATGAGCCCCATGCCCGCGCCGAACAGCACGCCGCCAGTCACGCAGTTGACAATTACGTTGTCGGTGAAGGGCAACAGGTTGAACCCGTCCGCGCCGAACAGGTGCGACCAGAGCGCCATCAGCAGCGAAGACACTGTCGTTGCGTAGCCCGTCGAAAGCAGAAACGCCCAGCCGAAGCAGATGAAGCCAATTATGAACACGGGAATATTGAGTATTATGAGCAGAAATCCCGTGGGAATGTGCGTAACGGCGTTTATGATAAGCGAAATACCCGTCATTCCGCCCGAAGTCAGGTTTGCAGGCTCTATGAACAGCGAAATGCCGAGAGAATAT
The DNA here is from genome assembly GCA_944368635.1 of uncultured Clostridia bacterium. Classification (GTDB taxonomy): domain Bacteria; phylum Bacillota; class Clostridia; order Christensenellales; family Borkfalkiaceae; genus Coproplasma. The sequence goes on along the minus strand of CALVXA010000012.1, from coordinate 12,663 downwards.
ATGATGCATCCCAGGGTTATTATCGCGTATTTTTTAAGCTGGTTAAACACGGCTGCCCGTCCTGTCGGGGGATTGAGTTTTTTTTCGGCGGGTTTATTTTCCATTATAACTGTTCCTGCAATTTTCTTAAATGCTTTGCGGCTGACGTGTATATTATAGGTTGTGCGCGGCGCGGTGTCAACTAATGCCGCCCCATTGTGCATATTTTTGCCAATTTGCCGCCCGCACCGGAAGGGAATTTTCAGATTGCTATTGCATTTGCGGGCGAACAATGGTAAAATATTGACTGTAATATAACCCGGAAGGTGGTATTTATGAAGATAAAGATAACTGCAGATTCGACCTGTGACCTCGGCGAAGAGCTTATAAAGAGGTATGACGTCGGCATATTTCCCCTTACTGTCGTGCTTGGCGAAGACAGCTTCAGGGACGGAATAGACATCTCTCCCGCAGAGATATTCGACTATGTCGCGAAGACGGGCAACCTGCCCAAGACGGCGGCAGGCTCTGTGGAGGCGTATTCGGAATTCTTTGCACAAAACCTGAAGGACTGCGACGCGCTAATACACTTCAACATCTCCGCGCTCGCCTCGTCCTCCTACAATGCGGCAAGCAAGGCGGCGCAGTCTTTCAAGGGTAAGGTGTACGCGGTGGACAGCCGCGCTCTCTCCACGGGTCAGGGACTGCTTGTGCTCAAGGCGTGCGACCTTGCGGCGGAAGGACATTCCGCGCAGGACATAGTAAAGACGGTCTGTGCGCTCCGTCCCTTCGTCAACACATCCTTCGTGCCCGATGCGCTGGACTATCTGCACAAGGGCGGCAGGTGTTCGCTCGCCGCGCTCCTGGGCGCAAAGGTCCTCAAGCTGCACCCCCTCATCTGCGAGAATACGGACGGGCAGCTGATAGCAAAGAAAAAGTACATGGGAGGTATGGAGAGGTGCATAAGGAACTACATCTCCGACCTGCACGACCAGTATCCCTGCTATGACAGAACGCGCTGCTTCATAACGCACAGTTCTGCCGATGAATCGCTTGTGGAGCTGGCAAAAAAGCTCGTTGCGGAAATGTTTGACTTCAAGGAAGTACACGTCACCGTGGCGGGAAGCATCATAACCTCGCATTGCGGCAGGAACACGCTGGGCGTGCTGTTCATACACGACTGAAAAATAAGGATAAAATACAAGCGGGACGGTGTAAACCGTCCCGCTTTAATCGTGTGCAGTTTTGCAGGCAACAGCCGTAAGTATGGGCATAAGGCGTAAAAAATGACGTTGAACGTACATCAGTTCTTTTCCGCAACGGGGGGCTTTTTCAACGCGCGGCGGATAAGGTAAGCGCATACGTGCGCAGCGGCAAGCGTTCCGCATATCGCCGTGGCGGTCCAGAAGGCTGTGTCCTGAAAGCGACCGCTGCCCAGCTGCGGTATGAGCAGTCCGCCGAAGTTGAACAGGGCGTGTATGACCATGCACGGCCACAGACTGCCTGTGCGTATGCGCATTGCCGACAGCATACAGCCGAGAAGAAAGGAGTAGCCTGCCTGCATAAAAGTCGCGCCGACGCCCGCTCCGTCAAGCAGGTTGAAAAGGTGCCATGCCCCGAACAGCGCGTTTACAATTAGCAGGGCGTATATCTCGCCCGTCCGCCTGTCCTTCAGCGCATCGGTTGCAAGCGACTGCAACAGGCCGCGGAACGCGTACTCCTCGAACAGCGCGGTCAGTATACAGCTCAATGCAAACAGCGCGACGAGGTCAACCCTGTCCACGCGCGCCTGTCCGCAGATGAGCGCCGAAAAGGGGAAGTTGGCAAGCGCGACGCCCAGACAGGGCAGGCACCATGCCGCCGCCCTCAGGGGGGCAGCTGGGCGTCCGCCATAACTTTTGCCGCGTAAAAGCACGCCGGACACAGCCGCGACGAAAGCGCCTGCCAGACCTGTCTGCAGGCAGGAATATATCAGGTTGTCCGCCGTGCCGTCGCCGCTTAAAGTTATGCCAACCATGTCAAGGGCGGCAAAGACGACTGCCGCACACAGCAAAAAGGCGCACGCTGCAAAGTAAAATTTCTTCATTCTCATCATTTGTACGATTCAATTATATCACCTGTCCGCCCGCCTTGTCTACCATGCGCGGCGTGCGGCGCGGCAATCTTTGCGCAAATTAAAAAATATCCGTTCAAAACTGTTGACATAATACACGGGCGGCAATATAATGTTATTGCAAATTTAAGTTATTCTTTGGGGCGGGGTGCAATTCCCCACCGGCAGTATAGTCTGCGAAGGTTGCCTTAAGCGACCCCGAACGGGTGTGACTCCCGTACCGACGGTATAGTCCGGATGGAAAAAGAACAGGCGCATTGTCTGTGCGGCGCAAGCCGTCGCGAAACAGTACCGTTATTTGTGTTTTCACTCCGCCCCGAAAGCTTTTTCGGGGCGGTTTTTTTTCGAAGAACGACTTAAATATGACTACAATTTTTAAGGAGTTTTTCAAACCATGAACGCTGCAAGAAGCACTTACTTCAACGCAACAAGAGTGTCCGTAATCGCGCTGTTTGCCGCGCTTGCGGGCGTACTGTACGCCTTCGGCTTCCCCATGCCGGCAATCTTTCCCTCCTGGCTGGAGCTGAACTTTTCCGACATACCCGCGCTGATAGGCACGTTTGCACTCGGCCCTCTGTCGGGCGCAGTGATAGTCTTTGTCAAGGTCTTGGTCAAGCTCATAATCAAGGGCACCACGACCTTCTTCGTGGGCGACTTTGCCGACCTCATCATAGGCATTGCCTTTGTCGTCCCCGCAGGACTTATATATAAGAAGAGGCGCACTTTCAAGGGCGCGCTCGTGGGAATGGCGGTCGGCACGGCGTCTTCCGTTGCAATCGCAATTCTGGCAAACTGGCTGGTACTCGTTCCCTTCTATAAGGAAGCCTTTTTCAAGGGCAGCTGGGACCCCCTTGTGGGCGGCATGCAGGCCATCTTCGGCGAAGGTTGCACTGTAAGCACGTTCTACAACTTCTATCTGTGGGCGTCCGTTCTTCCCTTCAACGTAATGCGCTGTCTTATAGCCATTGCCATAACACTGCCTGTCTATAAGCACATCTCCCGCGCGATAAACCGCATAGGCGACAGGCTTGCGCCCAAGTGCCCCGTCGACAGCAGCGAGGAGCAGTGCGCCGCAATGTACAAAAAGCGCACCGTAACGCTCATATGCGTAGTTTCCGCCCTGCTCGTCCTGCTCGTGCTCGGCGTGCTTTTAAGGTACTACATACCCGTCTGGACGGCTGCCTGAGCCGCGGGCAATATTTGAATAAAAAATAATTGCAAAAAACTGCCATGCGTTATATAATATATGCGTATGGCAGTATTTTTATCGGGTAGCGCGCAGGCTACCATGGACTATGCGAAGGAGTTTGCCCGTACGCTTAAGGGGGGTGACGTCGTCCTGCTGGAAGGCGAGATGGGCGCAGGCAAGACCGTGTTCGTAAAGGGCATCGCGCTCGGATTGGGGATAGAGGACGAAGTACTCAGTCCCACCTACGCGTACATGAACGAGTACGGAGGCGGAAAGCTGTATCACTATGACTGTTACCGCCTTACGGACGGGGCTCAGGCAGAGGCGCTCGGACTTACGGAGTACTTCTACGGCGACGGCATATGCGTAATAGAATGGCCGCAGAACATCTCCGACGTACTCCCCGCAGGCTGCATAAAGGTAAAAATAGAAAAACTCGGCAAGGTAAACAGGGTGATAAGGGTTGAGTAACTATCTCTGCGTGGACACTTCCTCGCGCTATCTTACGGTAATCGCCGCGCACGGCGACAAAGTGGCGTTGCGCCATGTCCCCGACTGCGCGCTCAATCATTCGGTTGTTCTTATGGACGAGATAGACGCCGCGCTGGAAGAAGCGCGGCTTTGTCCGTCGGAGTGCGACTACTTCGCGGCGGTCACAGGCCCCGGGTCATTCACGGGCATAAGAATAGGCATATCTGCGGTAAAGGGGTTTGCCGTCGCTCTGGGCGCAAAGTGCCTGGGCGTAACCTCCTTCGATATGCTTTCATATAATGTGAACAGCGACTGCAGCTACGCCGTCGCGATAGACGCGGCGCACGGTCACTTCTATGTCTGCGGCTACACTGCGGGCGGGGAATGCGATATTTCCCCCTGTTATCTTTCGGAGGAGGTGCTTGTCGGACTGGGGCGTCCCGTATACGGCTTCGAGGAGCTTGAACTTCCCTCCTTTACAATGCTGGATGCGGCGCAGTGTCTTTTAAAGATTTCCGCTGATCCGCAGGCAATGCGCGGGGGGCTTGCCGCGCTGTACGTGCGCAGGTCCCAGGCGGAGGAAGAACGGGCAAGGAGGCTGCGCGGACTATGACGCTGCGCGCCTGGCGGTTCGAGGATATACTCGCCGTATCCCGACTGGAAAAGGAATGTTTCCGCGGCGAGGCGTGGAGCTATGCAACGCTTGCGCGCGCATTTGAAAACGCCGGCACCGTGGGCATCGTCGCGGAGGAGTGCGGCGAAATAATAGGGTACGGCTGCGCGACGTGCGTGTTCGAGGACGCCGACCTTGAAAATATCTTCATCGCCGAACAGTACCGTCGGGGCGGCAGGGGGAAACGGCTTCTGGCCGCGCTTATTGCGGAGTGTTCCGCAAGGGGAGTGAAGAATATGTTTCTGGAGGTGCGCGTCTCCAATTCAGCCGCGCTCCTGATGTATCTTTCGGCAGGCTTTGTCGGCGTTCATGCGCGCACACGCTACTATCCCGACGGCGAAGACTGCCTCGTTCTCAAAAAGACTCTTGACTGACGGGCGCACGGGGTGCGCCTTTGCGGAGGACACAAATATAATACTCGACGGCAGATATGTCAGCGTAACGCGCAAGGGACAGGGCAAACCCGTGCTTTTGCTGCACGGATATCTCTCCTGCAAGGAAAGTTTTTACTTCCAGATTGCCGCGCTGGAGGGCGCGGGATACAGGGCGGTTGCGCCCGATATGCCCGGATTCGGCGCAAGCCAGCGCCTGGATGAGGCGTGGTCTGTGGGCGACTATGCCCGCTGGCTCATCTCTTTCATGGACGCGGAAGGGCTGGAAAGTCCGTCGGTAATTGCCCATTCGTTCGGCGCGAGGGTGGCATTCAGCGCATTTTCCGCGCATCGGGAGCGGCTGTCGCGGCTGGTGGTCGTCGGCGGCGCGGGGATTGTCAAACCACGTTCGAAGGGGTATATGTTCAGGGTAAAAGCGTACAGGGCGGTCAGAAAGTTCTTCCCCGCTTATGCGGAAAGGCATTTCGGCAGCAGGGAATACCGCGCGCTTACGCCCGTAATGAAGGAGAGCTACAAGAAGATAGTCAACGAGGATTTGTCTGCGGCGGCGGCGCGCATATCCGCGCCCGTCCTGCTCGTCTACGGAGAGGACGACAAAGTCACTCCGTACGGGGAGGAGGGAATGACCTTCCGCAGCCTTATCCCCTGCTCGCGCCTGGTGAGCATGGAGGGCGACCACTTCTGTTTTTGCAATCACAGTGCGCAGTTCAATGCGCTGGCGCTGGATTTTCTCGGGGAGAATACTTAAAAGATGGGAATATTTATCTCGGCAGGCAAGACGGCAGAATGTGTAGTCATAGCCGTCGTCTACGCGACGTTGCTTTTAATGGTGTCGGGCAAGGCGCTCGGCATACTTCAGTCAAGCGCATATTCTGGCAAAAAGCTCTTTAAATGGGTTGCGCGCAAGAACAATATGCTCATGTCGCGCTACATTCAGCTGGCTGTATGCACCTTCCTCACCTATTCCGTCATAGCGCTGTGCTTTTCGTTTGCGGGAATGTGGTCGGCAATAATAGGGCTTGTCGCCTACATCATATTCTGCATACTCTATCTCTATGCGGACGCAAAGCACACGGTTAGAAGTCCCGTTACGCTCACCCCACGCTTAAAAAGGTTGTTTACGGTGCTGTGGCTGGTGCTGGCAGTATTCATATATGTCGCTGTCACGGCAATGAACTTTGCGGACGCCGTTGCGGGCAGCGTGTTGCTCACGGCGTGGAAGTACGGTGTGCTCGCGCTCTTTCCGTTGCTTCTCATTCCCCTTATCTGCCTTGCAAACCTCATCTGCCTCGTGTACGAAGTACCTGCAAATAACAGGTACATAAAGAGGGCGAAGGCAAAACTTGTCTCGTCGGGCGCGACTGTGGTCGGCATTACGGGCAGCTACGGGAAGACGAGCGCGAAGAACATTCTCGCGCACCTCATGCATGGCGACTTCAAAGTGCTGTCCACGCCCCGTTCGTACAATACGCCCCTCGGAATTGCGCGTGCTTTAAATGAAAGCGAACAGCCGTTCGACCTGTTCATCGCCGAGATGGGCGCGCGTCACACGGGCGACATAAAGCAGCTGTGCGACAATTATACCCCCGACTATGCGCTGATTACAGGCATTTGTCCCCAGCATCTGGAGAGCTTCGGCTCGCTGGAGAATATAATTACTGAAAAGGGCAGGATAATAACTGCGGCAAAAAAACTGACGTGTATAGCTCCCGACTGCGCAGACTTGTTCGAAGGGGTGAAGGGCGAAAAGCTTGTCGCGGACGTCGTGTCGGACGTGGAATACGACTGCGGCGGAACGCAGTTCACGCTAACGCTGGGCGGCGAAAGCGTGCGCGTGCGCACAAAACTGCTGGGCAGACACTCTGCGTATGCTATAGGCCTGTGCGCCTGCCTTGCCTTTGAATTGGGCGTAAGCCTTGAAAAGATTGCGGACAGAATAGGCACGCTCGACTATATAGAGCACAGAATGCAGCCCATAGTCAGCAACGGCGTCAACATAATTGACGACGGGTACAATTCCAACATTGTCGGCGCGAAGGCGGCGCTGGACGTACTGCGGCTGTTCGGCGGCAGAAAGATTGTCGTCACTCCCGGTCTTGTGGAGCTTGGCATACTCGAACGTCAGGAAAATATGGCTCTCGGCGAACAGCTTGTCGGGCTGGACAGGGTAATACTTGTCGGCGAAACGCTTGTAAACGCCATTGCCGAAGGCTATAAAAATGCCGGCGGCGATGCCGACAAACTGACAGTGGTGCATACGCTCGCGGACGCCCAGGAGGAGCTACGCGGTCAGCTTGTGCAGGGCGACACGGTCCTCTTCCTCAACGACCTGCCCGACATCTATCTTTAAGCGGGGTTTTGTCTGGCGGTTACAACGCGCACAGCGCTTAAGCGCCATGTCGTGAAGGCAATTTCAGCCCATCGGCTATAACGCAGAATGGGCATAGTGCGGCAGCGATACAGTTAAATAAAGACACTTCCGAAAAGGCGCGGGTATGCGCAATTCTCTTGCGGAGGTGTTTTTTTATGACTTCGGTCTGCGACGTTCTGGTTATATTCGGGGGCGTATCCTCCGAAAACGAAATCTCCGTCATTACGGGGACAATGGCCTGCAATGTGCTTAAAAAGGCGGGTAAAAGCGTGCTTCCGCTCTATATCTCGCCGCAGGGCGAACTGCTGTGCGGCAACGAGCTGGCGGATATCTCTCTTTACAGGCAGGGCGGGAAAATAAAGGCGGAAAAGGCGGCGTTTGCGCGCGGGTGCGTGCTTTTTCTGGGCAGAAAGGGAAAGGTAAAGGGCAGGACGGAGGTGGGCGCAGTTCTCAACTGCTGTCACGGCGGCGCGGAGGAGGGCGGCTCGGTTGCGGGGCTCGTCGCCGTCATGGGCGTTCCCTTTGCCTCTGCGGGAATGTTCGAAAGCGCGGCTTTCATGGATAAATACCTCACAAAACTTGTGTTGAAGGGCTTAGACGCGCCCGTTGCCCCCTATATATATGCCGACGAAAGTACGAATATAGGCGAATTGTCCTCACGGCTGGAATATCCCGTTATCGTCAAGCCGTGCAGGTCGGGTTCAAGCATAGGCATAACCCGTGCGGAGGACGAAGCGCAGCTGCGCGACGCGCTGGATACGGCGTTTGCGATAGATTCGTCGGTTATAATTGAACGTTGCTACTCGCCCATAAGGGAGATAAACTGCGCCGCCTACTATGCGGAGGGCAGGGTGCGCGTAAGCGATGCGGAGGAGGTGTTTACGGACGGCGCGCTGCTCACTTTTTCCGACAAGTACTCCGGCGGGGGCAAGAGGCAGTTTCCCGCACGGCTGACGGAGGAACTCTCGCACAGGATACGTGCGCTCACTGAAAGGGTGTACTCCGCACTGAATATGCGCGGGATAGTGCGCTTCGACTACATACTTTACGGCGACGATCTGTTCATAAGCGAGATAAACACAGTGCCGGGGTCGCTGTCGCAGTATCTTGTGTCGTGCGGGTACAGACAGTTCGCCGCCGTGCTGGAGGGGGTGCTTGCCGCGGCGGAGGCGGACTTTGCCGCGCGCACGGGCAAACGCGTATTACATACGGGAATACTCGACAACATACCCTCAAACGCTTGCAAGCTGAAGTAAATATAGTGTAAAATATATACAAAAGACAGACGGAGGTCATATCTGGCATGGCGAAGATAGGCATGAAGACGCCCATCGTGGAGATGGACGGAGATGAGATGACAAGGGTGCTCTGGAAGTGGATCAAGGAAATTCTGATAGAGCCGTATGTGGAACTAAAGACGGAATATTTCGACCTTGGATTGCAGGTCAGGGACAGGACGGACGACAGGGTCACGATAGAGAGCGCGGAGGCAACCAAGCGTCTTGGCGTGGCGGTAAAGTGCGCAACCATAACTCCCAACGCGCAGAGGGTGCAGGAATACGGACTCAAGCAGATGTGGAAGAGCCCCAACGGCACAATAAGGCGCATACTCGACGGCACTGTGTTCCGTGCGCCCATACTCGTCAAGGGCATAACCCCCTATGTGCCCGGCTGGAAAAAGCCCATCGTCATAGGCAGGCACGCCTACGGCGATATATACAACTCCGTGGAAAGCAAGGTGCAGGGCGGGCAGAGCGCTTACCTCGTCATTGCCGACAAACATGGCAATGAAGTCAGCCGTCAGCTCATCCACGAATTCAGGGGCGACGGTATAGTTCAGGGCGTACACAATCTGGACGCAAGCATTGCCTCCTTTGCGAGGAGCTGCTTCAACTACGCGCTCGACAATTCCCTTCCCGTATGGCTGGGCGCGAAGGATACCATATCCAAGACCTATGACCATCGCTTCAAGGATATCTTTGCAGAAATCTACGAAAACGAGTACAGGCAGAAGTTTGAGGAGAAGGGAATTTATTATATGTACACCTTGATTGACGACGTCGTCGCAAGGATAATGCGTTCGGAAGGCGGCGTGCTGTGGGCGTGCAAGAACTATGACGGCGACGTCATGAGTGACATGGTCGCAACGGCATACGGCTCGCTGGGAATGATGAGCTCCGTGCTCGTCTCTCCCAACGGCAAGTACGAATACGAGGCGGCGCACGGCACGGTGACGCGTCACTACTATAAGTGGAGAGACGGACAGGAAACGTCCACCAATTCCGTAGCGACCATATGGGCATGGACGGGCGCGCTTGCAAAGCGCGGCGAGCTGGACGGTACCCCCGAACTGACCGCTTTTGCAAAAAAGCTGGAACGTGCCACGCTTGACACGATAGAGAGCGGGTACATGACGGGCGACCTCATACCCCTGTTCAAAGCCGAGGGCATAACCCCCGTGAAGATGGAGAGCAGGGAGTTCCTTCGCAAAATTGCGGAAAAGCTGTAAAGTACTCTCATGAAAGTCATTGCCCCGTCCTTATGCGGCGGGGCGTTTTTCGTGCGAATGTGTGCAAAATTCACGGCGGGGAAGGGATATGAAGCTGGAATTTGAACTTGTACCCGACAGTTGTTGGGGCATAAATTTAAGAAGCGCGCTTCCGCCCGAAGTGTGGGATATCGTCAGAAAAAAGGCGTATGCCCGCGCGGGCGGCAGGTGCATGATATGCGGCGCGCCCACAAGCCGCCTCGAAGCGCATGAACAGTGGGAGTACGACGACGGGCACAACATTCAGAAGTTGCGCTCTGTCATAGCTGTCTGTCGGGCCTGTCATGAAGTGATACATATCGGAAGAACTCAGCTCATGGGGCGGGAAAGGCAGGCGTGCGACCACTATATGAAGGTCAACGGCGCAACTTATGCCGAATACCGCAAGGCGCTTGGCGAGGCGAACGCCCTTCACGGTGAGCGCAGCAAAAGGGAGTGGCAGACAGACATTTCGTCGCTTAAGGACTTTCTGTAACTGCGCGGTTACGCCCTGCCGAGACCCGTGTAAATGGGTGGCAGTGGAATATGTGCAGGGCAATGTATTTTTACCGTCTGGTCGCAACCTCGGTTAAACAGCCATATATGCGGGGCAACTGCCGTAATTCAACATTTCAAGAATAACTTTATACTTCCGGGAATACGCCTGTCGGTGCGTTGTCGGGGGCATATATGCCGGGCAATGTGTTTTTGGACTTTCCTTGAACCGTTCTGGGCGCAAGCTCGGTAAACGGGGCATATATGAGGGGCAATGTGCGCATATGCCGCAGATAAAATTCCTGAATACAGGTCAAAATCAAAATATAATGAGCGGCAGGGCGGCTTGATAGCCGCCCTGCCGTTCTGTTTTTATCGTATCTTAATCGAGTCCGCCTTTTCGTGGAAATGCGCGCATAAACTGCGTTCGGACAATCAGGTTCTTCCCGTGGAGCCGAAGCCGCCTTCGCCGCGTTCGGTGGAAGAGAGTTCTTCCGCCTCCTCGAAGTCGGCGGTTATATAGGGCGCAATCACAAGCTGGGCAATTCTCTCGCCTGCTGCAACGGTCTGCGCCTCGTCGGTGTGGTTGTGCAGTGCAACCTTAACCTCGCCGCGGTAGTCGCAGTCTACAACGCCCACCTTGTTCGCGGGGGCAAGACCCCTCTTGGAGGCAAGACCGCTCCTCGCATAGATAAAGCCTGCGTATCCTACGGGCAGTTCAAGCGCAAGTCCCGTGGGTATCATAACGGTGGCGTGCGGGGCAACTACCGTCTCCTCCGTCGTGCAGGCATACAGGTCTGCACCTGCGGCGTCCCTGCTGCCGTATGTGGGGAGTTTTGCGTTTTCATTCAGCTTCTTTACGTTTATCTTCATATGCCTTAACCTTTCAGACGACGGTCTCCTCGTCCCAGAGTACGACAGAATCTGTCGCGAGCGACTGCTTTACGAGTATGGTGCGCTGGTTGGAAGAGCCCTTGAACTTTAAGTTCAGGTCCTTCAGCTCTTCGACGAATCTGCCGTCCACAAGCACGTCAAGCGTGTTCAGAATGTCCATTACATCGTCGGGGTTGCCCTGTTTGCCCGTCAGCAGGTCGGCTTCGTAGTCATAGCCCGTAAAGCACCAGAAGGACTTTTCGGGGTATGCCGCGCGCAGCTTTTTCATGAAGGGCGCAAGCACTTTTGCATTTTCCGGTTCAAATGGGTCGCCGCCCAGCAGAGTGAAACCCTTTATGTAGTCGGGTTTCATACCCTCGATTATGGCGTCTGCCGTCTCTTCCGTGAAGGGTTCGCCATACGCAAAATCCCACGTTTCCTTGTTGAAACAGCCCTTGCAGTGATTTCTGCATCCCGAAACATACAGGCTTACGCGCACGCCGGGGCCGTTCGATATGTCATACCACTTAATTTTAGCGTAATTCATTGCATTTTACCCGTTAAGTTGGTTTCGCCGCCGCGCTCTGAAGCCCGACGGCGAAAATATACTTTTCAATAAATATATCAAAGGTGAAGTACCCTTGCCTTGATCTCCTTTGTCTTGCCCACGTTCCAGAAGTTCTCGCCAAGATAACCGCAGGTACGGCGGGTTACGTTCATCTTTCTCTGGTCCTTGTTGTGGCAGATGGGGCATTCCCATTCGTTGTCGTCGTTGATGATTATCTCTCCATCGAAACCGCATACCTGACAGTAGTCGGACTTGGTGTTGAATTCCGCATACTGAATGTTGTCGTAGATGAACTTGACGACGTCTTCCATCGCGGTCAGGTTGTTGCGCATATTGGGTATCTCTATATAGGAGATTGCGCCGCCGGAGGAAATTTCCTGGAACTGGCTTTCAAACTTGAACTTGGAGAACGCGTCTATGTGTTCCCTGACGTCCACGTGATAGCTGTTGGTGTAGTAACCCTTGTCCGTGACGTCCTTTATGGTGCCGAATCTCTCCTTGTCTATTCTTGCAAAGCGGTAGCAAAGGCTCTCTGCAGGGGTGCCGTAAAGTCCGAAGCCTATGCCCGTCTCCTTCTTCCACTTGTCGCAGTGCGCGCGGAGCGTCTTCATGACCTTCAGCGCGAACTTCTCGCCTTCGGGAGTGGTGTGCGAGCAACCCTTCATGAGAATTGTCAGCTCGTACAGACCGATGTAGCCGAGGGAGATGGTGGAGTAGCCGTTCAAAAGGTATTTGTCTATCTTTTCGCCCTTGCCCAGTCTTGCAATCGCGCCGTACTGCCAATGTACGGGGGATACGTCGGAAAGTGTACCCATCAGCGCGTTGTGGCGGCACATAAGCGCGTCATAGCACAGCTGCAACCTCTCTTCGAGAATTTCCCAGAACTTCTTTTCATCGCCGCGTGCAAGTATGCCGCACTGGGGAAGATTGATGGAAACGACGCCCTGGTTGAACCTGCCTTCGAACTTGTAGTTGCCGTTTTCGTCCTTCCAGGGAGAGCGGAAGGAGCGGC
>CALVXA010000011.1 GCA_944368635.1 uncultured Clostridia bacterium | reverse complement strand
ATCGAAAAACGAATTCCTGTAACTGTGAGTGACCAGCTCCGAACACGACTTTGAGTTAGAGTACGGGTCAAACCCGTCAAGTTCTTCATTTTCTCTGTAACCCCACGCCCACTCCCTGTTGAGGTAGACCTTGTCGGTCGTGACGTTGAGGAAGGACTTCACTGTGCCGCTGTGCCTTACGCACTCCAGAATGTTCACCGTGCCCATTACATTCGTTTCATAGGTATAGGCAGGCGACTTGTAACCTTCGATGACTATCGGCTGAGCGGCAAGGTGAATCACAATTTCCGGTGCGGCGGCGTCGAACGCAGCCTTAAGCGACGCGTAGTCCCTTATGTCGCCGATTACAGACACGACGTCCTTGTCGATATCCGCAATTTTATAGAGTGAAGGTTCTGTCGGGGGTTCAAGTGCATAACCGGTTACATTTGCACCTGCAAGGGATAAAATTTTGCAAAGCCATGCCCCTTTGAATCCCGTGTGTCCCGTTACGAATACTCTTTTGCCGCGATAAAACGATAAATCTACCATATCAGTCCTCCCATTTCTTCCAGGGAGCTTTGCCTGCGGAAAGCAGATTCTCCAGCATATCCATCTCTCTCTTGGTGTCCATACATTGCCAGAAACCTCTGTGCGAATAGGACATCAGCTGACCTTCCTGAACAAGCCGTTCAAGCGGCTCCTTTTCAAACACCGTATCGTCCCCGTCGATATAGTCGAATATTTCAGGGTTGAGAACCATGTAACCCGCATTTATGGGGGCTCCGTCGCACTGGCTTTTTTCACGGAACGCCTTTACAGCATTGTCGCCGCCTATGCTCAGCACGCCCTTCTGCTGTTCGAGAATGACGGAAGTCAGGGTTGCGATTTTGCCGTGCTTTTTATGGAAAGCGACAAGATCGGAAATGTTCACGTCGCATACGCCGTCGCCGTAGGTCATCATGAACGGCTCGTCCCCGACATACTTGCGTATCCTTTTTATTCTTCCTCCCGTCATGGTATGCAGCCCCGTATCGACGACGGTGACTTTCCACGGTTCGCAATGCTGGTCGTGAATAATCATGTCGTTTCTGCCTGACGTAAAGTCGAAAGTAATGTCGCTGTTGTGCAGAAAATAGTCGGCAAACCATTCCTTGATTACGTGCTGTTTATAGCCTGCGCATATTATGAATTCGTTGAACCCGTAATACAGGTATTCTTTCATTATGTGCCATAATATGGGCTTGCCGCCTATTTCAATCATAGGCTTGGGTTTATACTGACTCTCCTCGGATATTCTCGTTCCGAATCCGCCCGCCAACAATACGACTTTCATGAATGTTTTCTCCTCTTGATTTTTCTGTAAATCTTTCTAAAAATCTTATATACTAATGCAGGCGCCAACAATAAAGGGTACAAAGTAAGCCAGGCATTTAAAGAGTAATACGACGTTTTGAAAAATTTATAAAAGCCTTTATATGATTCTCTATACCCGTTTGCTTTCGCTCCTAGTACCCCCATTTTTACAGTAGTCTTCCAATAAAGAATATACTGCTTTCTTAATTCCTTTTTTGAATATCCGCACTTTTCCCAAGCATATTCTAACGCACTATATAAATGTTCAGCAAAAACCTCATATAAATTATAATTAACCCTATCATTAGCTCTTGCCGCTACGCAAGGAAAAGAAATATAGCCCATTTCGACATCATCTTTTGCTGTGCTAAGAAAAGCAGCGTAAACTTGAAGAAAATAAGTGTCCGTATCTCTAACTAATACATCCCAAGCGTTATGTAAAAGTTGCCTGTTAAAGATCGTTGTTGTCAAGAAAGTTAGGTGACATCCAGCGCATTTTAAAAAAATGTTCTTATCTCTTGTTACAAATGTCTTAGTAGTTTTTAATCTTGGCCCGAACAAATTTTCAGGCACAAACTCTCCTTTAAATCCATAATTATTCAAATGCACAATGGAAATTAAGGGATTATCATTCAGAAAATTTATAATTTCTCTAATAGCACCTTCAATAATTATATCGTCATCTGAAAACAGCCATATATAATCACCGTGTGCATTCCTCATCAGATTTAAAAAATTATCGAATGAACCTGTATTTGACGGCTTTATAATTTTTCTTACAAAAGAGTATTCTTTTTCAAATTCTTCAATAATACCTTTTGTGCCATCAGTAGACGCATTATCTGAAATCAGCACTTCAACTTCATTTTGATATGTAGCTACAAGCGGTAATAACCTATCTAAATTACTTTTTAAATAATTTGCTCTGTTGTAGGTCGGTATTCCTATTGTCAATTTCATAACCACACCACTATTCTAAATAATCAGCATCTCAACATTAACTCTATCCACTGTCTTGCAGCCTTATCCCAACTATATTTTTCAAGTAACTTTTTTGGCGAAGCAACATTTTCCTTAAGTAGTTCGTCTAAATTCACATTATAGTCGTTAGGATCAAAATAATGGGCACAGTCTTCATAAATTTCTGGCAAACAAGTAGCATTTGATATAATAATTGGTGCACCACACGCAAGGGCTTCTAACGGAGGTATTCCAAACCCCTCGTATTTTGAGGGGAACAAAAACGCCTTACAATTCTGCATTAATGCCTTATTTTCGCCATCGCTTACATAACCTGTAAATGTTACATTTGGAATATCATGTGTTTCTATATCTTCTTTCCACGCCTGTAAATTTTTCCCCCCCGCAATAACAAATTCTTTATCGGGATTACGTTTTGCTACCTCAATAATCCATTTAAAATTTTTGTGCGGAGCAAGCGATCCGAGCGCATAAAAGTATTTTCCCTTTATAATTTTTGCATTTTTATCAAAAATGCCATCGTCTGCGACTATATCGTTCATATGTTCCCAGCCGTTGTATATTACTTTAATGTTTTCTTCTTTAATATTCAAATATTTAACTATATCTTTCTTTTGGTATTCAGATACGGTTACTATAGTTTTTGCGTATCGCTTTGCTATTTCAAGCATAAATTTAAAACCAAGTCTAAATTTAAATGAATCATAGGTTTTAAATATATAAGGTCGTATGTCATGTATTGACGTTATGCACCCTTTAGACCTAAGCAGTTCTACAGAAATACAAACTCCTTTGCTGTTTATTTTCTTTATATGATTAGGTATAGAAAACAATTGATTCATTCTAATAGATGAACTTTTCATCTCTACGGGAACTATTCTATGAAATTCCTCTGGCTTAATTATATTATTAGGTGCGCTTTTTTGAAAGATATATTCTACGCACAGCTCGGGATAATCTGCAAGAAGTTTATCTATTCTTAAGATTATTTCTCGGCTGACACGTTGTATCCCTGTTAAATATTTTTCTTTTGCTAAATTTACCGCACTTATAGATATCCTTTTCATTATGTTTTTACCTCTGACCATAAATTACTCTTGCAATTTTACTTTTTATCTTTCGGGGTTTTTTATATTCACACAAGGCACCCTGTAAAAACGCCAGAAACATCCAATGATAAAGCCTTAAATATCCTTGATTTGCCTGTAATATTATAAGAAATATAATAAGTCCCCATGCCGTCGCCTTTAATAGATAATTGCCTGCCCCGACAGTTTTTGTTTTAACCAAAAACGCTTTGACAATTAGAGTAATGTTGAAGCCAAAAAATGTAATTCCGCCGAATATGCCCAAGGTTGCCAGAACATCCAGCGTTACATTGCTGGGCACATAAGTATCTTCCTTCCCGAAGTATCTGCCATAATTACCAGGTCCCACTCCAAAAAAGAAATTATCGAGAAAAACATTCCATGTTTCCTTCCACTGTGATATACGGCCGCCTGAAGCGTCGTTCAGCGAACCGTTAAAAAGCCTTCCGACAAACTGTTCTATTGTAGACCTGAAAACCACTGCTATGACGGCCGCGATAATGAGTATTACCATAAAAGCGCCAACTTTCTTTACCAGATTTGCCGGCCATATTACGTATACAATAGCAACTACAAGGAAAATACCTATAAAACCCGTCGTTGCAGTTGAAACCAAGAACATTATCAGTCCCATCATTACATCTTTAATATAGCTTTTGTCGCCAGCCATCATCAACATATAACAGGAAAGCATAAACCAGAAGACAAGGTATGTCGCCAGGTAACTTGGCTCATAGAACCACAGATTAAAGCGCAGTACGCCCATATACGAACCAAATCCAGGCAGAAAGGGCAACTCATAATCAAAAATTGCTTTCAGCGCCATCTGGATTAACAGCAGGACAAATTGCACGTAGCAGGTTTTACGAAATAAATTTATTAAATTTTTATATCCATAAATTAAAATATAATTTGTAAAGGTGTAAAAGATAAAAACTATATTATAAATTATAGAAAAATAAAACAGAAGACTTCTGAATATGTCTACGGCCAATACGACAGAAATCATAGAAGACACGAGGAAAAGAATTACCCAGTTGTTCGCAGGAATTATAAAGCTTCTGCGCAATAATATAAGCAGGAAGAGCAAGCACAAAAAGACCTGGTCGATTCTTAATACAACTCCTACGTTAATACTCCAATTATCAGCCCCTATGAGCAACATACAGATAAAAGCCAATACGTGTATTGCCGTGTCTAAATTCATCGGTATGTCTGAAATTTTTTTAACCGTCCTACTATTCATGTAATTTGCCTTTCCTGTATCTGCCAGATTTTTTCACGTTCATATTGATAAGTTTAACCTAAATTTGACAGTAAATTGTCGCAGAAATTTTTATAGGAGTACCTTGACAGCATTTCGCCGTCACAGCCGTTCAGGCAGGGATTGGTCTGCGTAAGCGCCCTGCACAAATCCTTTGCGTCGCCGCACCTGAAAAAGGCTACGTCGAAATCGCTGTAAATCTCTTTGAAAACGGGTATGTCCGAAATTATGGGTTTTGTGCCCAGACACAAAGCTTCAAGCGGAGGAAGCCCGAATCCTTCGTACTGCGATGGCTGGACAAGAAATTTTGCCGACGCTATCTCCCGCAACAGATTATCGTCCGTGAGCCTGCCCGTGAAGATAACTCCGTCGGCATCCAGCTCACCCGCGTCCATGCCCGTTATAAATCCCTCTCTTTCGCCTATTATCTTAAGTCTGCACGAACCCTTCGGCAGCATTTTATACGCTTCCACCAGCGTCCTGAGTCCCTTATGCGGCTTGACGTTGCCCACATAGACTATATCGTCCGTCTTGACAATTCCGCTTGCGTCAAACTTCAGCACATCCTCCGAAAGACCGTTGTAGTTGACGTAAAATTTGTCGGCATAGCGGGGATAGTAATGGATACATCTGTCCATCGTAAAGCGTGAAACGCAGGCTATTTTCACGGACTTCTTTGCGGCGCGCTTTAAAAGATATTTCTTTATATTCCTGTCGATGAAGCCCTTGGTGGTAATTTTGGGCAGGTCGAGGAAAATAAGGTCGTGCATGACGCTGTAAACGGGTATTTTAATGCCGAAAGGTATTATGAAATTGGGAATTATTATGCAGTCGCAGAGATTATTGACCTGTTTGGGAAAATTAAATAGACCCTTTGCCGAAAACGGACTGTGCATATCGGGTATTATGCGCGCGCATCTGTACCCTTCGAGCTTTGCCGGATCGCCGACGAGATAGTATTCCCTGCCGTCATAATTCAGATTTTCCAGTATTCCCTGGCATACTCTGCCTATACCAGACTTTCCCATATATCTGCAATCTATTGCAATTTTCATTACTTAACACCCTCCGAAACGGTCAATAAACGCCTTTACACCGTCGTTACAAGTACTTTCATCTTGCCCTTCAGAGTCACGCAGTCCTTGGCGGCGATGAAGAATGTATCGCCCAGCCTGCAACGCTTGACAACACTTCCGTCCGTAATCGTACCGTCGCCCTCTATTACAACGACTGCCTGAAAGCTTCTGTCCGTTATGGGCAGAATACATTCCCCGTCCACATAGTACTGCGTAACTGAAAAATACTTGCATTCGCCTATTATTGTCTTTACATATTCGGCGTAGACAAGCGATTCGCCGTACTTGTGCGGCCGGGGATTGGAGGCCTTTAGGTCAAGCACGTCAAGCGCCTTGTCGACGTGTAATTCCCTCAGGTTTCCGTCCTTGTCCTTTCTGCCGTAGTCGTAAAGCCTGTACGTCACATTTGAAGATTGCTGTATTTCGCAGACGAAGCATCCCGCGCCTATGGCGTGTACCGTGCCGGCATCCAGAAAATAGGTATCGCCCTTTTTTACGGGCACGCGGTTCAGAACTTCCGCCAGCGTATTGTCTTCTATGCGCTGTCTTACCTCTTCCTTGGTGACGTCCCTGTTGAAACCTATATAGAGACAGGCATTTTTGTCTGCGTCAAGGACGTGCCACATCTCGTTCTTGCCGTACTCCCCTTCTACCGAAAGAGCATACTCGTCGGCGGGGTGTACCTGAATGGAAAGGTCCTTTTTGGCATCGATGAATTTTATCATGACGGGGAACATCTCATATCCCTGTGCCTTCCAGCCAAGGCAGTCCTTGCCTATCGCATTGAGGTATTCGCTGAAGTTCATGCCGTTATAGGCGCCGCCGTCTATGCGGCATTCGCCGTCGGGATGGGCGGAAAGTTCCCAGCTTTCGCCAACAATCTTCATGGCGCCCACCTTTTTCTTGAGCAGGTCGCGTATGCGCGTACCTCCCCACAGATTATCCTTGAACACGGGCGAAAGTTTTACAAGCAATTCCTTGTTTACTGTCTTTGCATGAATTGCGCCCGTATTCTTCATCGTGAGCATGAGCAGCAGATTTTCCTTGCCCTTGTTTATTATCCGGTAGGAAGCGTTGTCCGAGATGACTATGTTCTGGTCTGCATTAAAGTCGATCTCGTCCACCTCGCTTTCAAGACGCGCCGTGCCGAGCAGAATGAGGAAGTTGGCGTTAAAGCCATTCCCGCACCTGAATTCGTAAGACGCCTGCGGATATATGATTATTCTCGTCACGGTCACGGAATCCGTAGTGTACAGCCTTTCTTCCATGCCCCACGGCTGGTACCTTAACGGCTGTATGTCGAAATACGGCTTTTTTACGGGATAGTACTGATGCATTATCTCCTTAATGTCAGCTTCGCTTGATTTTTCGGAGATGAACACCGCATCGCGGGTATTGACGATTACCAGATTTTTAAGGGTGTTTGCCACAATAAGCCGCCTGTCGACGGTATTGACGATTTCCACATCCTTGCAGTTGTAAGCTATTGTCTCCGCGGGACCGTTGTTGTTGCGGCTTACAAACTCATAGTATGAGGTAATGTCTATTATTCTCGTCCAGGTGAAAGTCGCGTCCACCAGCTCGCATTCCGAGGTGTGTATAATCTTTGCAAGGCTTACGGGGGTTATGGCGGTCTCGGAGACAAGTTCGCCGTTTTCCACTTTAAGTCCCTTGCAGTTGTTTATCACGTCTTTAGGCAGAATTTTAAGAAGCACGCCCGCCTTCACCGCCATTATTCCGCAGTCCCAGAAGCTGTGCTTGCCCCTCTTGGCGCTGCACGAAACGACGTTGCCGCGAAGGTTGACGAAGTTATATCCCCTTCTTTTATTGGTCGGCGCGGTCACGACGATGCCCATCTTGTTGTTGAGCGCTATTTCCTTGACCTTCGCCATGGCAGTGGCATAGTCGCCGTCCACTATGCACTCCGAGGAGACAATTAAAAGCTGTTCGTTGAGCGTGCACATCTGCGCGACTGCTATGACGGGGGGCGCCGTCTTAAGCGTAAGATTTTCGAATATTACTGTATATCTGACACCCTGAAAGGCCTGCAACTGACCCTTAACGACGTTTTCGTACCGCCTGTTGGTGAGTATTATGAACTCGTCACAGAAAGGAATGTTGCGCAGAATGGTCTCCTGAAACATGGAACGGCCTTCGCGTATTTCCATAAATTGTTTGGGATATTCCCTTCTGGATAGCGGCCAGAGTCTGTCGCTGCTGCCGCCTGCAAGGACCAGGCATTTCATAGTTTACTTCTCTTCTACCTCTTTTGTCATATCTCTCTTCACTGCACTGAGCAGGTCACGGGCGTCTTCAATCGTGGTCCCACTGGCTCCGCAGTAGAACTTTATCTTCGGTTCTGTCCCCGAAGGGCGGACGCAACACCATCCGTCGTCTTCCAGTTCAAAATACAGTACATTGCTTTCGGGCAACCCAGCGGGTGTGCATTTACCCGTCATAAGTTCGCGGCGTACGCCGTCTTTATAATCTCTTACGGCGATAACCTTCTTACCGCCCAGCGATGAAGGGCTGTCTTCACGCAGTTTTCTGATGATATTTTTAATCTTTTCCGCGCCGTCTGCGCCGCCCATCGTCACAGAATAAAGCGTTTCGAGATAGCAGCCGTACTTTTTATACATTCCGAGCATTACGTCCCAAAGCGTAAGTCCCTTCTGCCTGTAGTATGCCGCCGCTTCGCAAAGACATACAACCGCCGTGACGGCGTCCTTGTCGCGCGCATGCGTCCCCACAAGGCAACCGTAGCTCTCCTCGAACCCGAACTCGTATTCGTATGCGCCCTTTGCCGCGCACAGTCTGCCGCCGTTTTTCTTTCTTGCCTCCTCGAACAGTTTTATCTGTTCGCCGATATACTTGAAACCCGTAAGCGTCTCGATTAAGGTAAGTCCGTATTCTTCCGCTATGGGGTGCGCCATGTTGGAGGATACTATTGTAGTTACCAGCGCGCCGTCGGCTGTGTTTTCGGGCAACAGTCCCTTTTCGCGGCGCTGCGAAAGCTCGTACTCGGCAATCAGCAGACCGCTCATGTTGCCCGTAAACGGCATATATTCGCCGCTCTTTTTGTCCTTTGCATACACGCCCAGCCTGTCGGCGTCGGGGTCGGTGGCAAGCACTATTTCCGCATCCACTTTCTTCGCAAGTTCAAGGGCAAGACGGAAAGCATTTTTATCTTCTGGGTTGGGATAGCTTACCGTGGGAAAATTCCCGTCAGGTTCAGCCTGCTGGGAAACGACCCATACATTTTCGAACCCGAGCTTTTTAAGTATGCGGCGCACGGGCAGGTTACCCGTTCCGTGCAAAGGCGTATACACTATGCGCATATCCCTGTTAGCTTCTATCGCGTCTTTGTTGAGAATAAGCCCCATTACCGCATTGTCGAACTTTTCGTCAATTTCCCTGCCTATGGTTACAAGCAACCCCTTACTTGCCGCCTCCTCCGCAGAAATGCGCTTTATGTCGGCATAGCTTGCTATTTTATTGACTTCGTTGATTATGAGAGAGTCATAGGGCGGAACTATCTGCCCGCCGTCAGTCCAATATACCTTGTACCCGTTGTACTGCGGAGGATTGTGGCTTGCCGTGATGACAATTCCGGCGGTCGCGCCCGTCTCCCTTACCGCAAATGAGAGTTCGGGCGTGGGACGGAGACTGTCGAAAAGATATGCCTTTATGCCGTTTGCCGCAAGTATTCTTGCAGAATCCAGCGCGAACGCGGAAGACATCCGGCGGCTGTCATACGCTATGCACACGCTGCCGTCTGCCGTACGGGAATTTATAAAATTCGCCAGCCCCTGCGTCGCCTTGCCTACGGTATATATATTCATGCGATTGGTTCCCGCGCCGAGTACGCCGCGCAGTCCGCCAGTGCCGAACGAAAGCGACTTATAGAACCTGTCCTCTATCTCCTTCGGGTCTGTCAGCGCGCGCAGTTCGGCCTTCGTCTCCTCGTCGAATACGGGACTGTCGCACCAGAATTTATACTCGCTCATGTAATCCATAACCATACCTCAAAGCAGCTTGTCCCTGCCCTGTTCCTTAAGGGCGTCCACAACCTTTTTTACGTCCTGCGCCCTGTCTTTGGGGCAGACAAGCACGGCGTCCGGAGTTTCAACGATTACCAGTCCGCTCACCCCCACAGCAGCGATAAGTCGGCCGCTTGAATATGCCGTGGTGTCGTCGCTGTCGATCAGCAGAGTGTCGCCTATCTGAATATTGCCGTTCCGGTCTTCCGCATGGAGAACGTTCATCATATCCCAGCTTCCGACGTCGTTCCAGCCGAACTCGCCGGGAACGACAAGAATGTCTCCGCAGTGTTCGAGTATGCCGTAATCTATGGAAATGGAACGTATCGCGGGATATACTTCAAAAAGCACCTCGTTCTCCCGCTCGGTGCCGAAAGCCGATGCAATTTTCTCAAGGTCGGCATATATATCGGGCAGAAGCTGCCTGAACTTCTGCATTATTACGCTTGCCTTCCAGACGAACATACCGCTGTTCCAGACATATCCGCCGTCTGCAATGTATTGTTTTGCGTGCGCGAGGTCGGGTTTTTCCACAAACTTTTCCACCTTCCTGCACGTGCCCTGCACATCGCCCATCTTTATATAGCCGTATCCCGTGGCAGGGAAAGCGGGCTTTATTCCGACGGTCACAAGCTTATCCGAAGACTGCGCAGCTTCCGCCGCAACACAGAGAACGCGCGCAAACTCCCTTTCGTCCCTGATATACGCGTCCGAAGGCGTTATGACCATCACTCCGTCCCCGCAGGTCTTTAAAATGCGCATAGCCGCATAGCCTATGCACGCCGCGGTATTCCTTGCCGAAGGTTCGGAAAGGATGTGCGCGGGATTGATGCGCCCGCCCGTAGCCTTTTGAATTGCGGGTGCCTGGGTGTGGTTTGTGACGATGAAGATATTGTCGTAAGGCGTGACCTGCGCGAGCCTGGACGCCGCCTCGTTGACCATGATGTCCCGTCCGCTCAGGTTCAAAAGCTGTTTGGGCGTCTGCTTTCTGGACAGAGGCCAGAAACGCGTTCCGCCCCCTCCCGCCATTATAACTCCGTAAATATTTTTATTCATATCAGTAAAGTCCGCATAAAAGTTGGTCTATCTTTTCCCTGAATTTGGCGAAAGTGAAATTTTCTTCAACGCGCCGCCTTGCAGCTTTGCCGTATTCGCCGCGCAATGCGTCATCTTCCGCAAGCTTCACAATCGCCCCTGCATATTCCTCAACGTTTCCGTTTTCGACTTCAATGCCCGTAACTTTGTTGAGGGAAACAAAGTTCACTCCCGAACCCTCAATCGTAAACGTCACGGCAGGCTTGCCGAACGCCATCGCCTCCGCAAGACCTATCCCGAACGCTTCGTTCTTGGTAACGGAAGGGAAGCAAAAGATATCGCACGACATGAGCCGCGCCTTTAATTCCCCGTCAGAAATCCTGCCGAGGAAATGCACCTTGTCATCGCCTTCGGCAAGTTTTTTAAGGCTTTCGGTCAGTTCTCCGCTGCCGCCTATACATACGGCGAATCTGTCGTCAAGCAATCTGCTTGCCCTTACAAGGTATTCAATGCCCTTGTACGGAACGTGCCGTCCGAAAGCAAAGCAGATTATTTTCCCTGCGTTCTCCGCCTTTATTTCTGCCGCGCGGTTCTTGTCTTCCTCGTCAAAACGTATTCTTGCGTCATTGGCGCAGCACGGAATGACCACGCATTTTTCTTCAACCGACTGAAGCCATCTGCTGCCTTGAATGTAGTTGGGGCTTGTCGCGACGACCTTTTCGGCACGCTTTAAAAGCCTTTTATTCTGCCCTTCGAACAGCTTGCCGATAAATTTCTGCTTGGTTATATCGAGGTGCCAGTACAGTATAAGTCTGGTTTCAGGATATTTCTTCAGTATTCCCAACAGAAAGTGCGCGGCGAAGGGATTGGGATAATGGAAGATGACCACATCCGGCTTGAACTCCTTGAAGGTCTTCTTCAGGAGTTTGCCGTACGAGAGCGAAAGCGACTGCGATGCAACCTTTGCAAAACATCCCGCCCTTACGACCTTTACTCCGTCGACTTCTTCGTACGCATCGCCCTTTTTATGGTTGAAACAGAACACACGCTGTTCGTTGTCAGTACCCGAGATAACCGTCGATATATCGCAGGCAACCTGTTCTATGCCGCCGATGTGCGGAGGATAGTAGTTGCTTATCTGTAAAATTTTCATATCTGTCTTCCCCTCCGCGTCACCTTGCGCCGTCGCGCTTGATTACCTTCCAAATGGTCTTGAAGATAATTTTGATGTCCAGCCACAGCGAACAGTGGTCGACGTAATAAAGTTCCAGCTTCTGCCGTTCGCCGCTTTCGTAGGTAGTATTGCTTCTGCCGTTCGCCGCCCACCAGCCTATCATGCCAGGTTTTACGGAGAGCAGCTTTTGTGCGTCTGCGCCGTATTTTTCTTCTACCTCCTCGTGCATGAGAGGTCTGGGCCCTATCACGGAGATATCGCCCTTGAAAATAGACCAGACATTAGGCAGCTCGTCAAGGCTTGTTTTCCTGAGGAAATTGCCGACCCTGGTTATTCTGGGGTCGTTGTCTATCTTGTATTCACGCCTGTACTGTTCCAGCTGTTCGGGCGTGAGCATATCCTCCAGCTTGTCCGCATTCTTCTTCATGCTTCTGAACTTGGGAATGTAAATTGTCTTGCCGTTTTTGCCCACGCGCTTGTGCTTATAAAAGACTGTTCCGCCGTCGCTGCACTTGACCACTATCGCAAGTATAAGATACAGCCAGCTGAACACCAGCAGAAACAGTCCCGACGCAACGATGTCGAACGTCCTCTTTACGAACAGATAACATCCGTACCTGAAACCTTTGCGTACGCGCGTATGGTCGTCTGAAGTGCGCTCCGCAATATCTGCCGCCGCACTTTTCGCATTTTCTTCGGCACATTCCGTCGTATTGCTTTGGACGCAGTCTGCGCACTGATCTGAAACCGCGTCCCCGACGCAGCCGGAGCCTGCCTCATCGGACACGGCTGTCCTGTCCTCTTCTCTTTCGAATGATTTTTCCATATCTACTCTCTCTTTCCGAATTTTTCCGCATAAAAGCAATAAGGCGTATCGTGTCCGTTCTTGTCGAATAACGCCGTGCAACAAAAACCGGGATAACAAATACGCCAAAAGCTCACGACCTCGGCCGTGAGCAAAATATTGAGTTTTAAGATCTATAGCTGGAGAATACCAGAAAGCTTTTACCCGCAACGACGGGCGAACGCCTTGAAAAGTTTTCGCAGGCAACGACGCCTGTACCGTATTCGGCATAGTGACTGCACAGTACAATCTGCACGCCGCCAGCAATAATGGCGCCAAGTCCCGAAAAACAACTTAATATAAGCGAATAAAAAGTAACCGCCTCTACTGCCGAAAACAGGTATTCCGTTCTGAACAGAAGCTTGAGCGAAATGCGTATCTGGTCAAAACTCTGCGCGGGCAGAATGCGCCCTATAAGTTCCTTGGACTGTTCATAACTGAGGGCAAGCAGAAGAAAGAGCAGAAATACTACGCCCGCACAGCGGGAGATGCGCGCCAGAACAATTCTGACCGCGACAAACATGCGTCTGCCGTCGGGCAGCCCGTGCCGAAGAACAGCCGCTGCCGTCGCGACAAGAAGCACCGCTGCTGCCGCCGCAATGAGAAGCACATAAGTCATGGCGCACCTCCTTTATATAATAGTGTTAGTTTACTGTCTATTATTTTATGCCAATCAAGCGCTTTTGTCAATAATTAAGGGACATAATTTATAAGGGCACAAAAGTGAAAATATAGCTAAAAAAAACCTTGGTCAATGTTCGGATAATACACATTTTGCAACTTTTATACAATATATTATTGTCATTATATTATAAAATTAAACGCTTGCGGCACTTATCCGAGGCATATGCACGGGGTAATTTTATGACAAGCACCCGGACGCTGCCGCCGCGCGAAACTTTGCCTTTAACCTCGCAATGTGCCGATTGCGGACAATTATTTTCAAATATTTTTTTGCATAAATTTAACAGTATGTGCATAATTGTTAATTGAAACATATCTGACACTGCAGACAGGTCAAATCTGCACGAAAAATTAACGTTACGGATTGATTTTGTAAAACGGAAAAATTGCGCACCTTCGGCCGCGGCAAAAAATTCCGCCGCAGGCAAGTAACTTGCACTGCAGAAAAGCCGATAGACGGCGCATATTGCGGGGGCAAATGACAAAATTCGCCATTACAGAAAAAGTAGCAGGCCGCGGGCACATATTACGGTGGCAATTTACATTCGCCCCGTAATATGTGCCCGCGAAATCAGATTATACCGCAGCGCAGAACATAGAAGCTTTTTGTTGAGTAAAGTTGTCTGCAGAGGCTTTGCATAAGGTTTAAAGGAAGGAACTGAACTGAACATAATTGCATTGTAATTCCGTTGCTTCGGTCTGCATTTCATGGCGGGACAGATATAGTCGGCTCACCGCAATTTCACGCAGATTACACAAAAGTACTATATTTATCAATTCAAAATGCAATATAATTGACATTGCGTCCGCTTTAAGTTATAATACTTGAAGTGGTCTTGCGAAGAACACGCACGTCAGGAGAAAGGTATGCAGGCAGCAGGCATTGAAGATAAAATTGAAAACTCTGTTTTGGCGCAGGGTGTAAGCGCTTTTTTACACTCCCGCTTTTTCCCGCTGCTCACTGCGGCGGTTATACTCGCCTGCTACTATTCGGGGCTCGACATGGTATCCATATGGTATCTGGCGGTATGCGCCATTGCCATACTTATAACGTGCAAAGACGTTACCCCGATGATATCGCTGTTCCTGTTCATGAATATCATCATATCCATGGAGAACAGTCCGTCTAACCTGGGAAACGAGTCCGATTACTACCTGCAACCCGTCATATACATACAGATTATAGTCGCAATATCTGCCGCCGTGCTTACTCTGGCGGCGAGGTTGTGCGTTGACATAATTGCAGGCAGGTTCAGACCTTCGCCCATGTTCTACGGGCTTTGCGCCCTTTCTGGCGCGCTTTTGCTTAACGGTGCGTTCAGCAAGGATTACAACCCGCTCAACTTTGTCTACGGCCTTTTCCTTTCGGCAATGTTTATCGGCATATTCATGCTTATAAGCGGCAATATATCTCCCGCAAAAAAGACGTTTGAGCAGATTGCCTTCTATTTCGCCTGCTTTGCGGTAGTGCTGTGCATAGAACTTACCGTAGTATATGCGACATACGAAGGGTTGATTGTCGACGGCACAATAGTAAGAAGCAAAATTTTCCTCGGCTGGGGAATGTACAACACGATCGGCATGCTGCTGTGCATATGCATTCCCGCATGGTTTTACCTTGCCCTGACGCAGAAGTTCGGCTTTGTATACACCGTTCTCGGCATGGGCAATATATGCGCCGCATTCCTTGCGGTTTCTCGCCAGAGCATGATAGGCGCCGCAATAGTGGGCGTGGCGTGCTTGTTGTGGCTTATTATCTGCAGCAAGGGCAGGGAGCGTTTCGTACACATAGTACTTATAGTAGTGACTCTGGCGTGTGCCGGTTCTTCCATAGGCGCTCTGTTCGACGAGGTAATGCTGTATTTCAAATCGCTTGGCGACAACTTCATGACGGGCAGCGGAAGAATAGAGCTTTGGAAGCGCGCCGTCAAATACTTCGAGGAATATCCCATATTCGGCATAGGCTTTTTCGGCGGAGACCTTTCGGACTATGCGGGCGACTTTATAGGGCTTGACATAATACCGCTGATGTACCACAACACCGTAATTCAGATGTTCGCAGCATGCGGACTGACAGGACTTATTGCCTACATAATACACAGAATTCAGACTATTATATCCTTTTTAAGAAACATCACGAGGGAGCGCATTTTCATTGTAATGACAGGCTGCGTATTTCTGATTTTGTGTCTGTTTGACAACCACCTGTTCTACCTGTTCCCCACCCTCGTCTATACTGCGTTGGTCGCCGTCCTTAAAGCTTCGGAAAAACGCGAAGAAAAGGCAGATACAAAACAGGGCGATAAAGCAGTAAAAGATTAAACAGAAATAAATGTATCAAGAAGGCGCGGCTGCGCACAGTAAACTGTGCGCAGCCGCGCCTTTATTGTTGCGTTTAATTTTCTGTTCTTGTGCCCGTCCGATACGCACTGCACGCATACTCTGCCGCCACTGCATCCGACAATTCAAGCTGCTACACGGGTCTGATTTGCGTACAGTTACTGAACCGCAAAGCCATTAGACGGACTTTTGCCACTACTTGGCTATTTATGCATATAACGCAATGAGCCTGACGCGACCCCTGCCCGTAATACTATGCGGTACGACTTTAATACGGCAGACGCCGCACCGCAATACAGCCAGGCTTATGACGGCAATACACGGAGAAAAACTTAACCCTGCAGCGCTTCGCCGCCAGTAAGCACAATCATCTTGACGGCATCGGCGGAGAAATCGTCCGCAACGACGGTGAGCGGCTTGTCCAGCACTCCGCGGGCAAGTATCTTTATGCACTCCTCCCTGGCAGGGACAAGACCCTTTGCCTTGAGCACCTGAATGTCCACCCTGTCGCCTGCGGAGAAATTCTCGCTGAGAGTGTCTATATTTATGGCATAACGTCTGCCCTTTTTGCGTACCGCGCCGCCAGCCGCTGACGTCTGTACGGCGGAATGTACAAGTTTGCGCGCAACCGAATCTTCAATCATTGCATGCGCCTCCGCCGCGCTTACGCGCTTGAGAATTGTACCGTAACCCATGCTTACCAGTTCGGCATCTTCGGGCAGTTCTTCGTCGGAATAAACTTTGATAAGCCTTCTCTCTATCAGATTTTCCTGCGTGTCATAGGGGTAGTCCGCAGCAGCAAATTCCGTGACAGGCACGCCGCGTTCAAGCCCCTTGTTTTGGGCGAGCAAATCGACAAGCTCCTTCGCCCATTTGAGCGCACGGTCGGACCTTATTCTGAAGGCATAAGGCGTCTTTTCATACTGAGATGACTGGCTGAAATCTTCGCCGCCGTACTTGTCCTGCATGAACTCCGCAGGGTTGAGCGCGAGGAACAGCCACAGCGTCTTGCCGCGTATGCTCAGCTTTGCAATGCTCTCCCTGCCCGCACTGAAGGACATATTTTTCCAGCTCATGCGGCCGCGGACGCGCGCGAACGACAGAATATAGTTGGCCGTTTCCGCAAAATATTGCTTGACCCTTTCCTCCGAGAGTATGAGTTTTGCCGTCAGGGAGCGATTGAACCGCACGGCGAACTGACCTTCCCGAAGTTCCACGACGGGCATATCCTCCCCTTCATCCGTATCCTGCGCTTCCTCGGAATCAGGCATTGTCTCTTTGGCAAGTATCTGCGCTTGTTCCGCATCAGACATTGTATCTGTGGCAATCTTATCCGGTACTGCCGCAACGGGCGCATTCTCTTTTTCAAATATCTGCGCCTCTTCTGCTTCGGAAACAGTCTCATCGTCGAGTATCTGTGCCTCTTCTGCGGAGAATGCAGCCTCCGCAACGGACTGGTCGTTCTGCGCATTATCCGACTCCGCAGTCATGCCCGCCTTCTGCTCCGCCCCGCGCAAATCTTTATTGACTGCCTTTGCATCGTATATGTACTTGAGAATTGCAAATACGAGAAACAGGATTACTGCAACGCCGAGAATGGCAAACAATACGACTTCATATATCTGCAAATTTGCGGCATTAAGCGTCGCAGAGGCGTCGGTTCCATCGTCTGCAGAGGCATACAGACAAACATTTACTGCCGCCGCAATCGCCATGACTGCCGCAAAGAACGATACGGCAAACAGATTCCGTCCTGCGGTCTTTTTATTTTTCATGATTTTACCCCCTTATTAAAGGCATTCCCTGCCTGTAACTGCGCAACTGCACATAAGTTTATACATATATCATACCACACGCTTTGCATTAAATCAATACCCAAAGCGCTTTCTCCCTTCTTTTATGTAAGATTATAGGGCATTACAGGCATCTGTTGTACCGCAAACACACGCGCGTCACACAAAATTTACGGGGACGGACCCAACTGTCCGCCCCCGCCGTTGCTTTTTATTACATTTCCCCCGCCCGACAGGTTTTCCCCCGCCGCGTTTGGGACTTATTACGGGCTTACGCCCTTATGAAACTGTGACAAATCAGCTCTGCACAATGCCGCTCTTGTTCTGTTCGAACAACTTATCTCAGGTAAGCGTCACGGAGGAGTCCGTAACCATCTTTATGCAGTCAATGCCCGGACCATACTTGACGAAACCTTCCAGTCCATAATCTCTTGCCTCGCCGACTTCGATTTCTATGGTGTTGGCTCCTTCCAGAATGGAGAAGTTTTCCGTGATTGTGAAGTCCTTGAAAGGCGTCTGATACTTGGATACGGAGCCGTCGTTGGAGAGCTTTACCCCGCTGACGTTGAAGGGTTCATAGTCAACCTGCTCGCCGTTTATGCGGATGATTATATTGGTGGGCTTGATGTTGAGCGTACCCCACTCCGAAGCCATTCTCACCTTGAGAGTATTGCCTGTCGCCGCCTTGTTGGAGTTGAACTCGAACGAAAGAATTGTTCCCGGACCGTTGAAGTAGCTTACGAAATACCCTCCGCTTATGGAGTCCATTACCTTCTTGTCGTTCTTTATGTAGCTGGTGTTCTCGCCCAAAACCATCTTATAGTCGCTCGCCTCGCCTGAGAATACAGGGCCCGACAGACCGAAGAGGTCCACGTCCTCCGCCTCGTACACGTAGGAAGTCATTCCTTCGGGTACCGAATCTTCGGTACCGTCAGACGAACAGCCGACAAATGCAGTGCAGGCAAGGCCTGCCGCCAGAAGTGTTGCACACAGTGGTAAAAACTTTCTCTTTTTCATTTTGCTTATCCCTTCTTATTTTTTTTCTTTAATATCACACAGGTTGCAGCCACTGCGGCGGCGACAACCGCCACGGCACAGCAGGCAACTGCTATGTAAATCCCTATTGCATTTGACCCGTCGTCGACATTTCCGTTGTCGGCATATTGTATGGGGTTGGAGGGCATGCCGTCCACTTCCTCGCCATATATGTCGTACATACTCAATGTAATTTGGGCATTTGTCGGCGTGTAGCCGTCCATGGACGCCGTCACGGTGAACTTTATGTCGCCCAGGTCATTGGCAACGCCGACAAGCGTTCCGTCGGACAGAAGCTTGAAACCTGTGGGCAGGCTGTTGTTGGGCAAATCTGCAAGCGCAAACTTAATCTTGCCTTCGCCGCTGTTGCCGTCGTTGAGATATGCGTGCAGATTGAACGAATAGGCCTTGCCGACAAGCATATCCCTGACCTGCATATCGTCGAACACAAGCCCCTTGATAGTGAGGGCATATTCCGCAGTCACCTTTTCGGCATTTTCGGAGGTAGCTTCCACAAGGAACCTGTAGTCATCGTATGCCCTTGAAGGTATGCCGCTTATCTTGCCTGTGGGCGTAAGTTCCAACCCTTCGGGAAGCGCGCTGCCTTCGCTTAACTTATACTTCACGTTCTGCCCGGACGAGCTTACAGCAGTTGCGAGGTCTATGCTGACCTGCTCGCCTACGCTGTATTCAGGCAACTCCCTGGGAGCGTAGGAGATGACGTTCTTGGTTATCGTAGCAAAGTAGTTGATTCTTCTCTCGTTCTTGCCTTCGGCACGCGCGATAAGCGTGAAGAAGAATTCGCCGTTGTCTTCAAGCACGGTACCGGAAATCACGCCGTTTTCAAGCGTAAGCCCCCTCGGCAATACATTGCCGGGTGCAAGCGAATACTCTACGTCGTACTGTAACTTGCCCGTCGCGTCGAAGTAAGCGCCGCTGGCTATGTCCTTGGAGAAGTACGCGCCGTAGCTCAACGTACCCAGACTGTTTTCGCTGTAAATTATGTCGTTGGGCAGGTTGTCGGGGCTGTAAACCACCAACTTATAGTCCTTGGGCTCTGACACATAGGGGAACATAACTCCCTCTTCCGCATCTTCTTTTGCCGTTACCGTGAACCTGTAAGTGCCTGCCGCACGGGGCGCACCGCTTATACTGCCGTCTTCCGTCATGCTCATACCGTCGGGAAGGGTGGTACCTTCGCTGAGTTCGTACGATATGTCGTAAGGGGAAGCGACTTCATAGTCGGCTGTTGCCACGCTGAGAGTGTTGTCCGTACCCTCCACTGCATATATGACGTTGGTGCCGCCATAGTCTATGTTGTCGAGGGCGTCGCCGCCATAGCCGTTCATCACGAAGGAGTTTGCCATTACATAGAGGATGTTCTTGGCAGCCCTGCGGATGTTGTGCAGCTGCGTGGTGGTGAGCCATTCGTCCGAAGTACGGGGGTCGTTGTCGCCGTTGCCCGTAAGCATCAGGTCGTTGCCCGCACGGATTGCAAGTTCGACGTCCTGCGTGAGCATATCCGAAATTACAAGGCCTTCAAAGCCCCACTCCTCGCGGAGAAGTCCGGTAAGCAATTCATAGCTGGTGGTGCAAGGCATATCGCCTATGTAGCTGACCGCCGACATGAAGCCCCAGCAGTTGCCGCTCTTTACGACTATTTCGTATGCCTTGCCGTATATTTCGCGGATGGCCTGTTCGCTTGCCCACGTCGAGATGGAATTTCTTTCAGCTTCGCAGTTGTTGAGCATGAAGTGCTTTACAAGCTGATAGTTGCCCATTTCGGAAGTGCCGCGAAGGAATTCCGCACACATATATCCGCCAAGCACGGGGTCTTCGGAATAGTATTCCATGTTGCGGCCGCCGAATGCCGAACGGTGCGTTTCAAGTCCGGGACCGTATATGCCGCCTACCGTGTTGTTGTAGGGATAGTAGCTGCCTTCGCCTATCAGCAGACCCTGCTTGTACGCAAGCTCCCTGTTGAACGTCTGCGCCGTGATGGGCGCCGACTGCCACTGAATGGACGTACACCAGCGGTTGCCGAGAGGTCCGTCGTTTTCCTTTGTGTAGGGTTTGTCTATCGAAGGTATGGCAACGGTGTAGTAGACGCAGTTGCCGATGAGTTCCGCCATTTCCTCGGGAGTGAGCTGGTCAAGCAATTTTTCCCACATGGGGTCGTCCAGCTGTCTGCCCGCCATATGCCACAGCTTTATCTTGTTCTGTTCGGACGTTCCCGGGGTCTTTGCCTGGTCAGGATATTCCTCGTCCGAATACCAGGGTTTGCCCTGATCGTACTCTTCGCTGATTACATACTTCTGTTTGCCCTGCTTGGGGCCGTTCTTTTTGGTCTCCGAAGGGGTGGGGAAAGTTCCCTCGAAGTCGTCCCTGCTCATGTAGGTATCGACACCCTTGAAGCCTTCAGTATCCGTATTGTTTGCCCTGTTGCCTGACTTCTGCGTACCGCCGACGTCGTCGAAACGGTTATGAACGTCGCCGCCCGTTACGGGGTCCTTGTCGTATGTGAAACCGCCGTCGGGTACGGTAACCTGACCCGTGCGCGTTGCGGGAAGATCAGCCGCATCGTGTGCGTCGTGCGCAACCACGATGTTGTAGGCTCCTTCCTCCAGCTCGTAACACTTGCTGCCGTTGCCGTTGGCGTCGGAGAAGTCGTACGAAGCCATATCGTAAGGGCTGAAAGTCATCGTGAGGGTCTGGCTTTCATCGGGTTGAAGAAGTTTTGTCTTTGCAAACTGTACCAGGTTGACGTGCGCCTTGGATATGCCGCCCGCAGTATAAGGAGGATTGTAATATACCTGCGCCACGTCCTTGCCCGCCACATTGCCCGTGTTTGTGACGGTGACGGACACGGTTATCGTATCCTGCGTCCTGTCGGGCTTGCCGTAATTTGCCTCGTCATCGTCGTCTGCGTACTGACGAAGCACGTTATCCTCCCCGAGCGAGGTTGTCACGGTAACGTCCGACCATTCAAACTGCGTATAGGAAAGTCCGTAACCGAAGGGGTACATGGTGTGCGCATCGTACCAGTTGTCCCATTGGGTGGTAGACGTGCCGTGAATGGCATTTTCGCCTTCCGCCGTGTAGGGGTCGTTGCCCTCGGTTATGTAGCGCGTTTCATAATAACGGTAGCCCAGATAGATATCCTCTTCGTAATGCACGAAGTAGTCGCCCCATCTGATGTTGTCGGGATTGCCGCCACAGCCCTGGTTCTGCCATGTGGGGTCGAGCTTGAAGTCGCGCATCCACGTATCCGTCAGATGTCCCGACGGATTGACCGTTCCGTCCATTATGGAAGGTACGGCGCTCATGCCGTTCGTGCCCGTAAAGCCTATGTATATGGCAGACTTTATCTTGTTCATCGCCGCCTCCCTCTCTTCGGGGGTAGTGGCATAGTCGTTGTCAGTGAACAGATAGTGGTTGGGGTCGTTGAGGAAGCCCGTTTCGAACTGCGCGTTGGTGTTGAACAGTATGACTACGTCGTCAAAGTTGTCCATTACCATCTGAAGCATATCGACTTCGTCCTTGTCCAGCTGGAGGTAATGGTCGTCCCAATGTCTTGCGCTGTCAAGTTTGTTGCTGTCGTCATAGCCTGCCCAGCTTTTAAGACTTGTCTTGGGAAGGTCGCTGCCCTCGGCGCCGATGCGCGTTATCAGCACGACAGCCACGTCGTTGTAGTCCTTGAACGTATTCTTGACTTCGTCCGTGTACCTGCTCACCGGCGTTTCGCCGGAACCTATGCCGAACCTCATGCCGTCTATGCTCGACCAGATGTTTCCGTTGAGGCGCATCTGCCCTGACTGGGCATCATCTTCGTAGAAGTTGACAAGCCTTTCGTTTATTTCGAATGTATCGCTCGCGCGGAAGGCATCGTCAATCTTTGTGCTTTTCTCCCTGTTATAGTTGCCGTCGCCGTCAACGCCTACCAGCGAAGTATCGCTGGAGCCGTATCCGAAATAGGCGTGCGTCTTGGTGTTCTTGCCGAAAAGGCTTACCTTGACCTTGTTGCCGTTCTGTTTGGAAAGTGGAAGGAAGTTATCGTCGTTCTTCATCAGCACGAAACCCTCTTCGCACATCTCCTCGTTCAGTTCCATCTCGGCATTATAGAATTCCTTGCTGTTTGAATAATTCTTCTCCCATGTGATTTTATTTGTGTTTTCATCCACATAGTGAGCAGCGGCGTTCACGCCCGTCATATCGGCTATGCTCAGTCCCGTCATCGCCAGGGCGAGAGAAAGCGACACCGCCATCAGTTTAAGGTGTTTTTTTGTCTTTGAGTTTTTCATATTGCCCCCTTATACCCTTTGCTTCGTGCCGCTCTTGTTATAAGCGCCGTTACCTATGGCAGAAATATCGCTGTCGCCGTAGACCTCGTCGCCGACTATCTTGCCGACGCGCCTGATTGCGAAGTAATAATTCTGCATTTCGTCGAACTCTTCGCCTATGCAGTATTCCATGAAGGGATCTAAAGCCGTCTGGATGGCGGTACCCTGTATGCAGGCATCGCCCGAACCGCCGTCGTAGGAAATTCTCCTCTGTCCGTCGGCGGAGACGAACTCGTCCGCGGCATAACCGCTGTCTTCGTTGTAGACGTAGAACATTCCCACATAGTCATCTTTGTTCGCCGTCTGCGAATCATAGATATAATAGATGAGGTAGTCCGTGGTATCGAACAGGTCGGAAGGTCTGCCGTAACGGAAGAATTCAGCCGCCTGTGCGTATGTGCCGTCCGGCATATACCAGTTAAAGCCCTGCGTGGTGTTGTCAAGCGTGGGCGCCTGAGCGGTCGCGTCCACATAGTTGGCAGTTATGTTATACTCCGACTGGTTTGTCCTGAAAGTATAGGTCCTGCCCGCTGAAGGCACTTCCGTTCCGTTCACAGACCAGCTCTTGAACTGCTTGCCCGCAGGGGCAAGGTCGGCAATTATCGTACAGTATTCGCCGCGGATCATGTTCAACTGACTCTGCCCGGATTGAATTTCTGCTCCGCCGGTGATATTCACAACCGTCGGCTCCACAAACCGCGCCTTTAAAATTATGGAAGTCGAAACGGTGAACGTATAGGTGGACTGGTCGGAAACCACTACCTCTTCCCCGTTGGCGTCTTCGTAGTACCAGAATGCAAATACGCTTCCGTCTTCGCCCGTGTCTGCAACGACGGTACATTCGTCGCCCGCCCCGTAGGAGCCGTCGCCGCCAGATATCGTGCCGCCTTCAACTGCCACAAGGCAAAGCTGTCTGTACACGCCTACAACCGATGTGTCCGAATTTATCGTGAACGTATACGTGCTTTGGGTTACGCTTTCAGTCATTCCCTCGATAATCCAGTATAAAAATTCGCGCGTCTGGTTTACGTTTGCCGTTATTGTCACAGACGACCCCATAGTCGTAGTAAGCGACGAGCCGTCCGTACCTGAAATTATGCCTCCCTCCACGGTGAGCGTACAGAGGTCCTGTCTGGGTATAAGCTTTGCGACAAGGTCTGTATCCTCTCCGACTGTGAAGGTATAAG
>CALVXA010000010.1 GCA_944368635.1 uncultured Clostridia bacterium | reverse complement strand
TGTGCGACTACTACAACATACCCGCAGAGCAGACCGTTGCGATAGGCGACAACCTGAACGACCTGTCCATGATAGAGGCGGCGGGTACGGGCGTCGCCGTCGCGAACGCAGAAGAAGAACTCAAGCTCAGCGCGGACTTCATTACCGTATCCAGCGACGAAGGGGCGGTAAAGCGCGTGATAGAGCAGTTCGGTTACCGCCATGAGTGAGTTGCTCGCCCCTGCGGGCAACGAGGAGTGCGCTTATGCCGCGATAAATGCGGGCGCGGATGCGGTTTACCTCGGACTGACTGCCTTTTCGGCACGCAGTTCGGCGGAAAATTTTGACTTTCCCGCACTTAAAAAGCTTGCCGACTATGCGCATTTTCTGGGCGTGAAGGTACACGTCGCCATGAACACGCTTGTAAAAGAGGAGGAGTTGCAGGAATTTCTGCACAATGCCGTAATGGCGCACAACGCAGGCGCGGACGCACTCATAATTCAGGATATGTACCTCGGCGCATATCTGAAAAGACAATGTCCCGAAATATGCCTTCATCTTTCGACGCAGGCGGGCGTCTGTAACGCGTACGGCGCGCGGCTTGCCGCGTCGCTGGGTTTTTCGCGCGTGATACTCGCAAGGGAAACGGCTTTCGAAGATGCCGCTGAAATTGCAAAGATAACAGAAACGGAAGTATTCGTGCAGGGCGCGCTCTGTACCTGTTTTTCCGGGCAGTGCTATTTTTCCTCCTTCGCGGGCGGCAACAGCGGCAACCGCGGGCGGTGCAAACAGCCCTGCCGCAAGCTGTATTCGATAGACAGAAAGGGCTTCGGGGAAATGGCGTACCGCCTGTCGCCTTCCGACCTGTGCGTGGGCGAAAATATATTAAAATACAGGGATGCCGGCGTGTATTCCTTCAAGATAGAGGGCAGAATGCGCCGTCCCGAATACGTCTCCGCCGCAGTAAGGTATTACCGCGCCATTCTGGACGGCGGAAGGGAAGAGGTAGGCGGTTTAAGTGCGCTCAAACGCACATATAACAGGGGCAATTATACAAAAGGACTTGCTTTCGGACAGGATAAAAACTTTCTTTCGACGGCAGTTCAGGGACATATGGGCGAATATGTGGGCACGCTTTCCGTGTCGGACGGCAGATATATCGTTTCTTCCGCCGAAAAGTGCGGCGAAGGCGATTGCTTTAAGGTGTTGCGCGGCGGAAAGGAGATTGCGGGCGCAACATATGCCTCGGCGGCGAAGGGCGGGTTTGTCATAAACTCGCGCACGCGGCTGAAGGCTGGCGACAAGGTGTTCATAACCACCGACCGCTCCCTGGCGGCATCGCTTGCTTCAGGTAAAAGGGAAAAGGGCATATCGCTTGAAATCACAGCCGAAGCAGGCAAACCCGTCACCGTGTATGCCGACGGCGAAAGGTATGTGTCGTCATTTGTCGTACAGGCGGCATTAAACCGTCCCACAACGCATGAAGATGTGCTTAAGTGCTTTTCAAAGAAGGACAGCTACCCTTTCAGACTGGACAATGTTCGCGTCGATGTGGGTGAAGGCGCATTCATTCCCGCATCCCTTCTCAACGAGTTCAGGCGGAAGGTGTATTCCGAAATATATTCAAAAAGCGGCGGCGAAAGGGTGATTTATAGTGCAGACGTGTCCCTGCCGCCCCCTGCAAAGCGTACGCGCAACCGCGCGGTATGCATAGCCGCCCGTCGGCTTACAGGACTGAATGCGGACATAGGCATACTCCGTCCTGACGACTACTTTGCCGACCTTGCGCCCCTCACGCAGGGCTTTTCGGGCGAGAAGTTCCTCTATCTGCCGCCATACCTGAGGGGCGCCGAAATCCGGAGACTAAAACAGGTGATAAGTGCGTTCGACGGCATATATTGCAGCGGCAATTACGCCGCACCGCTTGCCGAAGAACTTGGAGTGAAGTACTTTGCAGGCGTCGGCGCAAACATATCCAACAGCGTAGCCCTCGGCGGACTGAATGCCGACTATGTTGCGCTCTCAAAGGAACTTACATACAAAGAGGCGGAGCCGCTTTTCGACGGAAATACGTTCATGCTGACGTGCGGCGACATAAAACTTATGGACCTTGTTTACTGTCCGTTCGGCAAAAGCTGTTCCTCCTGCGACAGGCGCGATTTCTATGCGCTCACCGACGAAGGGGGACGTAAATTCTTACTCCGCCGTTACAGCGTTGGCGAATGCCGGTTTGAAGTTCTCAACTGCGCAAGCCTCGTCGGCGAGAATGCCGTGACGGGCATATTGTGCGACTTCACTTCGCAAATCGACGCGCGCGCTGCGGCTGACTGCATAAGCAGCGTTGCGGCACAGCGCGCACTGTTCGGCAGCTACACGAAGGGACACGGCGAAACGCCCGTGCTTTGATACATATGAACGAGAAGAGCCTTGAAAAACTTGAACTGAATAAAATTCTCGCCGCCTGTGCGGAATATGCCGTGTTGGATGCGGGCAAGGAAGAAATTGCTGCAATTCAGCCTTCGTCCGACCTTGCCGAGGTGCGCGAACGGCTTGAAAGCTGTGCGGAGGCGGATAAACTGCTGTACCGTTACGGCGTTGGCAAAGTGGAATATTTCCCGCCCGTAGGCGGGCTCATTCAGCGCGCATCCAAGGGTTCGGTTCTGTCAATGGGCGAGTTGTTGGACGTAAACTGCCTTCTGAAGTCGGCGCGTTCCGCATACGAGGGCATAAGCGGCGTCGGTGAGGAGGACGCGGCAATTCTTTCCCGCATAGTTTCGCGGCTGGGCTTTGACCGCGCGCTGGAGGAAGATATTACGCAGAAAATACTCTCTCCCGATGAAATGAGCGATAACGCAAGCGATGCGCTCTTCACGATACGTTCGAAGATAAAGTCGTTGAACGAGCGCATACGCGGCACTCTGTTCGAATACGCCTCCGGCAAGGACGCGCAGTATCTCCGGGAAAGCATAGTCACCATAAGGAACGACCGCTACGTCGTGCCCGTCAAGGCAGAGTACAAGGGCAGGGTAAAGGGCTTCGTGCATGACCGTTCGCAGTCCGGTGCGACGTTCTTCATAGAACCTGAATATGTACTCAACTTAAATAACGAACTGATAGCGCTCCGCATAGACGAAAAGGAAGAAGTGGAAAGAATACTTCGGTCGCTCTCCTCCAGGGTGGGCGCAATGAGCGAAGCGCTGAACGGCGATATTTCCGCCCTTACGCAGCTGGACTGCGCCTTTGCCCGTGCAGAGTATTCATATTCCCTGCGCGGCATATGTCCGTCTGTGAATTCCCGCGGGTATATTGACATAATTAACGGCAGACACCCCCTCATAGACAGGGACAAGGTGGTTCCCGTCTCGGTAAAGCTTGGCGGCGACTATAACTTTCTGTTGCTGTCTGGCGCGAATACGGGCGGCAAGACGGTAACGCTCAAAATGGTCGGGCTGTTTTGCCTTATGGCGCAGTGCGGGTTGTTCATTCCCGCGGCGGCGGGCAGCAGCGTGTGCGCCTTCAGGGAAGTATTCTGCGACGTGGGCGACAGCCAGAGCATAGAAGAAAGCCTTTCCACCTTTTCCAGTCATATAACCAATGTGATAGCCGTTTGCAGAGATGCCGACAGGGACAGCCTTGTGCTTATTGACGAGCTGGGCGGCGGCACTAATCCCGACGAGGGACAGGCGCTTGCAAGGGCGGTGTGCGAACACCTGCTCGACGCGGGCAGCAAGGGCATAATAACAACGCATTTCACCGCGCTCAAGGAATTTGCATACGGCCGCAGCGGCATAGAGAACGCCTCCATGGAATTTGACAGGGCAACGCTCCGCCCCCTTTACAGGATAAAGATAGGTTCACCCGGCGCGAGCAATGCGCTTGCGATTTCCAGAAGACTGGGCATGAGCGAGGAAATTCTTCAAAAGGCGGAAAGTTACCTCTCGGAGGGCGGAAGAAATTACGAAAACATAATACGCAAGGCGGAAGAGGCGCGCGTACTCGCCGAACAGGCGCTTGAAAACAATCTTGCCGTACAGCGTGAGCTGGAACAAAAACTTGCAGACGCCAGGGCGCTTTCGGAGCGGCTTGAAAAGGAGCGCGAAAAACTGGGCGCTTCGGCAAGGGCGGAGAGCAGGAGGATAATAAACGAGCGCACCCGCCGCGCGGAGGAAATGCTGGGCGAAATGGAGAATATTTTCCGTCGGAGCGAGATAACGCAGACGGACATGATACGCGCGCGTACCTTGAAGAACAGAATTGCCGACGAGGCATATGAAGACGGCGGCGCGACAGTCAGCATAGCCAATTACAGGGACGCCCGCGCGGAGGACATGACGCCCGGACAACGCGTCTTCGTCAAATCTGCGGATAGCGAGGGGGAGGTCATTTCCTTCAATGCCGCCAAGGGTGAAGTGCAGGTGGGCATCGGCGGAATGAAACTGCGCACATCGCTTTCAAACCTGCAGGTTGTGCCCGTACGCGCGCCGCAGAAGGCGCGTACCCGGGCGGACAGGGTAAAGGTGGTAAGAAAGTTCACCCCGACCATGCCGCAATCAGAGATAAACGTTATAGGCATGACCGTTCAGGAAGCGCTGGAGGAGGTGGAAAACTTCCTTGACAAGGCGGTTACTGACAACCTTGAAACCGTAAAGATAATTCACGGTGCGGGCACGGGCAGGCTGCGCACCGCCATTGCCGAAATGCTGCGCAGACACAGGCATGTAAAGGAATTCCGCGCGGGCAGATACGGCGAGGGGGAGATAGGCGTGACCATAGTCACCTTAAAGTAGCTTTTCCTCCGCCTTAAGCGCGCCGCAAATGGCCTTTTTGTGTCAAAATAGCAAAAGCTCCTAAATAGAATATAAATAAGAAAAGATATTTAGGGGCAAACTATTGAAAAATAAACTGATTTCTGTTATAGTAAACATCGCGCTCTGCCTTGTAATCACGGCAACGCTCCTCGTTGGGTTCGCGGGCAGCGGCACGGCCCCCGTGTCGTCCGACGGGGAAAACCTCTACTACAGCTCGCCTTCGCCAAAGGGCGTAAGCCTTATGTTCAATGTGTACGAAAGTGCCGAAAATGTCTACAAGATTCTGGACATACTCGACGAATACGGCGCAAAGGCGACGTTTTTCATAGGCGGCTGCTGGGCGGACGACAATGTGGACTGCCTGCGCGAAATCGACAGGCGCGGTCACGAAGTCGGCTCGCACGGGTATTTCCACAGGGAACACGACAAGTTAAGTTACGCGAAGAATGTGGAAGAAATATCCGTAAGCATAAAACTTCTGGAGGGCGTGCTGGGCAAAAAGGTCAGTCTGTTCGCGCCCCCTTCTGGCGCATTCGGCGACGAAACGCTAAATGCCTGCGCATACCTTGGTCTCGACGCCATCATGTGGAGCCGCGATACCATAGACTGGCGCGACGACGATGTGGCGCTCATAACGCGCCGCGCGACTGAAAACTTGCAGAACGGTGAGTTCATACTCATGCATCCCAAGGATGTCACGGTAAAGGCCCTTCCCGGGATATTAAACAGCGTAAGACAAAGCGGCTATCCCGCAGTAACTGTATCTTACAATTTAGGAGAATGATGGTTCACTTCAGACAACTTGACAACGGTATAAGGCTTATTGTAAAGCAGATGACGGGTCTCCAGTCCGTCACCATGGGCATACTCGTGGGTACGGGCGCATCTGCGGAGACGGAAGAACAGGACGGAATTTCGCATTTCATCGAACACATGATGTTCAAAGGCACGAAAAAGCGCACGGCGT
This sequence comes from uncultured Clostridia bacterium, assembly GCA_944368635.1. Classification (GTDB taxonomy): domain Bacteria; phylum Bacillota; class Clostridia; order Christensenellales; family Borkfalkiaceae; genus Coproplasma. The sequence continues at coordinate 18,483 of CALVXA010000010.1, read as the reverse complement.
TCGACATTTCGGACGCCATGGATGCGATCGGCGCGCAGGTCAACGCCTTTACGGGCAAGGATATGACGTGCTATTACGCCAAGTCCACTTCCAATCATGCTGCGGAAGCGTTTGAAATACTTTCCGACCTCTTTCTGAACAGCACTTTCCCCGAGGAGGAGATGGTCAAGGAAAAGGGCGTAATAGTGGAGGAGATAAGCATGAACGAGGATACGCCCGATGACCTCTGTCTCGACCTGCTTTCCCGCGCCTTCTTCGGCGAACAGAATTACGGAAGGAATATACTCGGCAGCAAGGAAAACGTGCGCGGCTTTACGGGTGCGGACGTAAAAAAATATATGCGCGACAGGTATACGACTGACAACATAGTCATATCCATGGCGGGCAACATAACCGTCGGACTTGCCGAAAAACTGGCGACGGAATACTTCGGCGGCCTGCCAGCAAGCAGTAAAAAGCAGGTCGATCTGACTGTAAGGCTGCAGTCGCGCCATCTCTTCAGAAAGAAAGACATAGAGCAGATTCACATAGGCATCGCCTATCCATCCATGAAGAGGTACGAAAGGCTGTCGGATGCCACAAGCATTATGAACACGCTGTTCGGCGGAAGTATGTCTTCAAGGCTTTTCAAGACCGTCAGGGAACAGATGGGACTTGCATATACAGTATATTCGTATATGTCAATGTTTGAACAGTCCGGTTCACTCGTCATATATGCAGGCGTGAACGCAGACGACTACGAGCGTTCGGTGGACGCCATCTACGGCTGCATCCGCGACATAAAGCGCAAGACCATATCGGAAGAGGAGTTCATGCGCGGCAAGGAACAGTTGCTTTCATCCAACGTATTTGCACAGGAAAGCACAAGTTCCCAGATGCTGCTCTACGGAAAGGAACTTATCTATACGGGCAGGATATACGACTTCGAGAAGCGCATACAGGACATTACCGCCGTAACGCTCAATGACGTGTATGAGGCAATAGAGTATAACTTCGACGAAAAATATAAGGCAACGGCGGTAGTGGGCAATCTGGACAAGCCCATAGCATGAGTGAGATTATAAAGGGGTTTGAACCCTTTTACGACGGCAACAGCGAGGTACTCATTCTCGGCAGTTTTCCGTCCGTGAAGAGCAGGGAGTGCAACTTTTACTACGGCAACCCGCGCAACGCCTTCTGGCAGATTCTCGCCTCCTTTTTCGGGGAACAGACGCCCGTAACCACGGAGGAGAAGAAGTCGCTTCTGACGCGCCGCCGCGTTGCGCTCTGGGACATGGCGGTAAGCTGCGAAATCAGGGGCTCGGCAGACGCCGCAATGAAGAATATAACCGTCGCCGACCTCGGACCGCTGTTTGCAAACAGCAAAATCGGCTGCGTATTGCTCAACGGGGGCAAGGCGGCACAGCTTTACTTTAAAAATTATTCGGATGCACCCGTACGCGCATTACGGCTTCCTTCTACAAGTCCCGCAAACGCACATCCCAAAAAAGAGGCATGGCATGACGCTCTGCGACAGGCTTTTAACCGATCTTAACGCGCTTTCTGAACCCCGATACGCCGACTTTCAGGCAAAGATTGCGGGCTGCCCGAGGCGAAACATTCTCGGCGTGCGCATTCCCGCCCTGAGAAAGCTTGCGACGGAGTATGCCCCGTTCGGCGAGGAGTTGTTCGACGTTGAAAATGACCTGTTTGAAGTCAGGTTTGTGAAGTTGTGCGCGGCGGCTGGGTATGACTTTGACCGCTTTCTTGCCTTTCTCCCGCGCTGTCTGGACCTTATTGACAACTGGGCGCTGTGCGACGGCTTCAAGGCAAAGTGCATAGCCTCCCGCAGGAGTGAATTTCTGCCCGTGCTCCGTTCAGTGTTCCAAAGCGGCAGGCAGTTTTACGTGAGATATGCGCTCACGACGTTGCTGTATTTCTATGTCGATGAGGAGTACGAAAACACAATCTACGACTTCCTCTCGCGGGCTGACTGCTCTGAATATTACATAAGTACTGCCGCGGCGTGGCTGCTGTGCGAGTGCATAGTAAAACTCGGCGAAAGCGCCGTTGCCTTCCTGGCGGACAACAACATGGACAGGGCTACTCATAACAGGACAATCGCAAAATGCGCCGACAGCTTCAGGCTGACGGCGGAACAAAAAAACTATCTTAAGAGCTTAAAGAGATAATTATGGACATCGTAACGCAACTCACGCAGGAATTTGAACTCCGACCCGACCACGCGCAGAATGTGGTGAAACTGCTTGACGAGGGCAACACAATTCCCTTCATCGCGCGCTACCGCAAGGAGATGACCGGCGGCATAGACGACCAGCTTCTCCGCCGCTTTTCCGACAGGTACGACTACCTGAAAAAGCTGGAAGGGCGCAAGAGCGAAGTCGCCGCCGCCATCGGGGAACAGGGCAAGATGACCGACGAAATCCGCGCCGCAATAGAGGCCTGTGCGACTATGACGGAGATAGAGGACGTCTACCGTCCCTTCAGACAGAAGAAAAAGACAAGGGCTTCGGCGGCGATAGCCAAGGGACTGCAACCGCTTGCGGACTTCATTCTCGCACAGCAGGGCGACCCCTTTGCGGAGGCGGAAAAGTACGTCGTCGGCGAGGGCGGCGCACAGACCGTCCGGGAGGCTACAGACGGCGCGAAGGACATAATAGCCGAGATAATTTCCGACAATGCCGAGCTTCGCAAAAAACTGCGCACACTCACCCAGATGCACGGCGAAATGCGCGTAAAACTTGTCAGGGACGACGGCAAGGGTACATACGATATGTACGCAGATTATGCCGAAAAGCTGTCAGAAATCAAGTCGCACAGGGTTCTTGCCGTCAACAGGGGCGAAAAGGAGGAGTGCCTTAAGGTTAAAATCTGCTTCGACGCCGACCTTGCCAAGAGAGTATGCGCGGCAAAATATGTCAGAAGCGACGGCGAGTGTGCAAGACTCATAAGGGAGGCAGCGTCCGACGGCTACGACAGGCTTATCGCGCCCTCCGTAGAAAGGGAAGTGCGTTCGCTTCTCACCGACAAGGCGAGCGAACAGGCAATCCGTATGTTCGAAGTCAACCTCCGTCCGCTGCTGTTGCAGCCGCCCGTAAAGGGCAAGGTTACAATGGGGCTTGACCCCGGCTATCGCACGGGCTGTAAAGTTGCAGTGGTGGACGAGACGGGCAAGGTACTGCATACGGGCGTAATTTACCCCGTTCCTCCCCACAACAAGGTGGAGGAGAGCAGAAAAATCGTCGCTGAACTCATAAGAAAGTACGGCGTGGACGTAATTTCCATAGGTAACGGCACTGCAAGCAAGGAGACGGAGATATTCGTCGCTGAACTCATAAAGGAGATTGACAGACCTGTAAGCTATGCCGTCGTCAGCGAGGCGGGCGCAAGCGTTTATTCGGCAAGCCCCGTCGCGGTGGAAGAATTCCCCGACCTCGACCTGACCATGCGTTCGGCAATTTCCATTGCGCGCAGGCTCCAGGACCCGCTTGCGGAACTCATAAAGATTGACCCCAAGTCCATAGGCGTGGGGCAGTACCAGCACGATATGGACAAAAAGCGGCTGGACGACGTGCTCGGCGGCGTGCTTGAAGACTGCGTAAACAGCGTGGGCGTAGACCTCAATACCGCCAGCGCATATCTTTTAAGGTTCGTTGCGGGGCTCAATTCGGGTGTGGCAAAGAACATTGTTTCCTACAGGGAAGCAAACGGCAAGTTCTCCAGCAGGGCGCAGCTTTTAAAGGTGCCCAAGCTCGGCGCCAAGGCGTACGAACAGTGCGCGGGCTTCCTGCGCATAACTGACGGTATCAATATCCTGGACAATACCGCTGTTCACCCCGAAAGCTACGACAAGGCGGAAAAACTTTTAAAGCTTTTCGGCTATACGGACGAGGACGTGAAAAAAGGCGGACTTTCAGACCTTCCCGCAAAGGTCAGGACATTCGGCGAGGAAAAGACAAGACAGTACACCGGTCTTGACGGCGCAACGCTCTCCGACGTGGTGGCGGAGCTTGTAAAACCCGGCAGGGACATAAGGGACAGCCTTCCCGCGCCCGTGCTGCGCAGGGACATACTCGGCATAGAGGACCTGTCCGTCGGCATGGAGGTAGAAGGTTGCGTCCGCAACGTAACGGACTTCGGCGCATTCATAGACATAGGCGTGCATCAGGACGGACTCGTGCATATTTCAGAAATTACCGACAAGTATATAAAGCACCCGTCGGACGCGCTTAAAGTCGGTCAGCGCGTCAGGGCGGTTATCATCAGTCTGGATGTAAAAAAACAGCGCATAGGTCTGTCCATAAAGCGGTTGGGCAAGTCGGCAATTAAAAAAACCACTTGACTTTCACGTGCGTTTGTTATAAAATTATAATATAACCGTAAGGAGAAAAATTATTATGTTGGAAGAAATAGCAAAGATACTTTCCGAACAACTCGGTATTCCCCAGTCAAAGATAACGCTTGAAAGCAGAATAGTGGAAGACCTCGGCGCGGACTCGCTCGACGTGGTGGAGCTTCTGATGCAGCTCGAAGATACCACGGGAAAGACCATTCCCGACGACAAGGTTGCCTCCATCAAGACGGTGGGCGACCTCGTGGAGACGCTTTCCTCCCTTTAATCTATACGAAAACTGAAACCCTATGCGGCGGGGTGCATATCAATGCACCCCGCCGCATGTATTTTTGTGCGCAAAACGCGGCTTCGGAGCAATATTCATAATAACAGCCTCACTCGCCGACCCAGGCGCCGTAATGACGGGTAAAGTGTGGCTCTATCCCGTGGAGATGACCTTTTCAGGCTATGCCGCGCTTTTCATGTTTTGCGTAGTTTTTATGTCCCGCAGGTGTCTGTAAATTCTGTATACGATATAACAATTTTTATTCCGCACAGCATAGTATGGTAAAAATACTGTCTTACGGGAGATGACTTCTTTGCTTTGGCTTATGCAGTTGCCGGGTTGGGCGCAGGCGCTTGTAGCGACGCTCTTTACCTGGGTCATGACGGCGGCGGGTGCGTCGCTCGTCTTCATGTTCAGGAAGGTGGGCAAAACAGCCTCCTGCCTGATGCTTTCGGGTGCGGCGGGCATTATGCTCGCCTCGTCCTTTTTTTCGCTTCTCTTACCTGCGCTTGAAAGGGGAGGGGAAGATTGCTGGCTGCTTTTGACCTGCGGATTTATTGCAGGGGGCGCCGTAATAGTGCTTACGGACATTTTCATGGGTTTTGCCGATAAGGGCAAAAACTCCCGTTCTTCGGCGGTGATGTGCGTTGCCGTCACCATGCATAACATACCCGAAGGGCTTGCCGTGGGCGTGGCTTTCGGGGCGGCGGCAATGGGCTCGCAGACTGGCTTTACGGCTGCCGCCATGCTCGCGCTCGGTATAGGCATACAGAACTTCCCGGAAGGTATGTGCGTCGCTTTCCCTCTGCGCGCAAACGGAATGTCAAGGTTCAAAAGCTTTTTCATAGGTCAGCTTTCAGGCGCTGTGGAAATCGCTGCGGGCGTGCTGGGTGCGTTGGCAGTGACGGTGATAAGCGGCATTCTGCCCTTTGCGCTCGCCTTTTCCGCGGGGGCAATGGTGGCGGTGGTGTGCGCCGAACTCGTGCCTGAAAGCTTTGCCTCGGGCAAGGTCATGGCAACGGCGGGCGTAATTTTGGGTTTTGCGCTTATGATGTCCCTGGATGTTGCTTTCGGCTGAATAATTTTACGCGCACGGCGCATTCTTATTGTATGGAAGAAAAGAATGCGACTTTAAACAGACTTCACCCTTCCGCCGTCGTAGTTGGCGGCAGCTCGGGCATAGGGTACGAAACGTGCGTCCGCCTCGTCAACAGGGGCTGGGCGGTTACCAACATCTCGCGCACGCAGTGCGACAACGCAAAGGTAATTAATATATCGGCAGACGTCGCCTCCGGCACGGAAGCGTTCGACGGAATAGCTTCCGTCGCTGAAAGGTCAGGGCTGGACGCCCTTGTGTACTGTGCGGGCTGTTCCATGGCGGCACCCATAGAGCACGCGCGGGAGAGCGATTACAGATACCTCTTCGAAGTAAACTTCTTCGGCGCTCTGCGCGCAATGCAGGCGGCAATACCTTATATGAGAAAGAAGGGCGGCAAGATAGTGCTTGTCGGCTCTCTTGCGGGGGAGGTGCCCATACTCTTCGACGCCTTCTATTCCTCGTCGAAAGCGGCGCTCGGAATGCTTGCAAGGGAGGCCAATGCAGAACTTAACGGCTATCGCATACACGTCACCGCCGTACTCCCCGGCGGAACGGCTACAAATTTCTCCTTCAAGCGCAAGGTCTACCCGCAGGAGGAGAACGGCAGCTATTCAAAACCCGTCAACAGGGCGGTTGCCGCACTTGCCAACATGGAACAGAGCGGCATGAAGCCTTCGCGCGTGGCGGAGGACATATTCAAGGTAATAACCTCCGAACGTCCCCCCATAATAAAGACCGTAGGCGCAATGAACACGGCAAAGAGAATTGCAACGCGCGTTCTGCCTGAAAAGTTCACGCTGTATCTCGACGAGAGGATGTTTCACCAATGAGGAAGGAGACAGACCTCTCCCGCCGCGACGAGAGGGAGACGTTCATAAAGGGCACAAAGGGGGAGATAACGCGAAATGACAGGCAAGCATAGTCAAAATTACAATGCAAATTACCTGAATTACGTAAAGATGCACGACCCGCCCACAAAACACCTTAAAAACTGTGCGGCGGCGTTCGGCGTGGGCGGGCTCATCTGCTGCATCGGTCAGTTTTTCAGGTTTATGTTGGAATATGCGGGACTTTCCGGCGACGTGCTTGCGGGCTCGGTTTCGGCAATGCTCATCTTTTTGGGATGTCTGCTTACGGGGCTGGGCGTGTACGACAGGATAGGCCGCTATGCAGGCGCCGGGTCGATTGTCCCCATTACGGGCTTTGCCAATTCCGTAGCCTCACCCGCAATAGAATTCAAGACCGAGGGGTGGATTTACGGCATGGCGGCGAAGATGTTCACCGTTGCGGGCGCAATTATCGTTTTCGGCGTTTTTGCGGGTGCGGCAGTCGGTTTGATATATTCCTTCATTTAGTGTGGCAATCAGTACAAAATACAATATATAGTACTATTGTAAAATTTTTAATGCAATATTTTGTAATAAAGCGGTTGACAATCGGATATGTTCGTGCTATAATCGCAGTGTAAGCAAAGGGCGTGTCGCAACTGACGATTTAAAGCGGAATCACCGCGTGGAGCGGCACGGCGCAAACAGGTCGTTCGTCTGGGCAAAGGTATCGGAAGTTTTTTCGGTAATTTGCCCTTATTTTATGCGGAGGTGGCTGTGGAAGGACATATTCATTCGTTTGAATCCTTTGGCACGGTGGACGGACCGGGAATACGTTTCGTGGTATTCATGCAGGGCTGTCCCATGCGCTGTAAGTACTGCCATAACCCCGATACCTGGCCGTTTGCGGGCGGTAAGACATACACCGCCGCAGAGGTGGCGAAAAACGCGCTGCGCTACAAAAATTACTTCACGGGCGGCGGCGGGATTACCGTTTCTGGCGGCGAGCCCATGGCTCAGGCAGATTTCGTGCAGGAGCTGTTCACGCTGGTCAGGGCAGCGGGCGTAACCACTGCGCTGGACACTTCTGGGATAATGTTTAATCCCTCGGACGTGCACAGGTTTGACGGGTTGCTTGACGTGACCGACCTCGTTTTGTTGGACATAAAGCACATAGACGATGCAAGTCACAGGCAGTTGACGGGTCATTCCAACGCCAACGTGCTCGCCTTTGCAAAGTATCTTTCGGACATGGGCAAGGATATGTGGATACGCCACGTGCTTGTTCCGGGCATTACCGACGACGATGACTGTCTGACAAGACTTGCGGAGTTCATATCGGGGTTGAACTCTGTGAAAAAGGTGGAAGTATTGCCCTATCACACCATGGGCGAGGTCAAGTATAAAAATCTCGGCATAGATTATCCCCTCAGGGGCGTGCAGCCCCCCTCGGCTGAAAGGGTTGCGAATGCAAAGCGGATACTCGGAGTTATAAGATGAAATACGATTTCGGCGGAATGTGCATAATTGAATTTTACGGCGACTCTTGCGCGAGCTGTCATGCGGTAATGCCCGTGCTGGCAAGCGAGGCGCAAAAGCTCGGCTATACTTTTTTCAGGGTGGATGTGGAAACAGACCCCGAATGTGCGGAAAAGTTCGGCATCATGCGCGTGCCTACGGCTATACTTGCAGAAGACGGAAGGGAATTTGCCCGTTTTTCCGGCTATCAACCGCCCGAAATTCTTGAAATCTGGCTGGAAGCCAAGACGCAGGAATATCTCGGCAGCAAAAACAAATAAAACACATTACAGATAATTCACGGGAGAAACAAAAAAATGTATTACGAGCAGTGGAACGGATTTAACCTCGGCAAGTGGAGCGACGACGAAGTGGACGTGCGCGATTTCATACAGCGCAACTATACCCCGTACGAAGGCGACGGCTCCTTCCTCGCCGGACCTACGGAGGCAACCAGGAAGCTCTGGCAGAAAATTCTCGAACTCAGCGAGGAGGAGAGAAAGGCGGGAGGCGTGCTCAAGGCAGACACTTCCGTCGTTTCCACCCTCACAAGCCACGGGGCAGGATACATTGACAAAGACCTCGAAAAGATAGTGGGACTTCAGACGGACGAGCCCTTCAAGCGTTCGCTTCAGCCCTTCGGCGGCATAAAGATGGCCGAACAGGCGCTGAATATGTACGGTTACGAGCTTGACCCGAAGGTAAAGGAGATTTTCACCAAATACCGCAAGACGCACAACGACGGCGTGTATGACGCATACACTCCCGAAATGCGCAGGGCGCGCACGGCGCACATTCTGACTGGTCTGCCCGACACGTACGGCAGGGGAAGAATAGTCGGCGATTACAGGCGCGTTGCCCTGTACGGAGTAGACTACCTCATCGAGCAGAAGAAAAAGGACAAGGAACTCATCTGCGGCGATATGATCCCCGACAGAGTAAGGGACAGAGAGGAGCTGACGGAGCAGATAAAGGCCCTGGGCGAGCTTAAAAAGCTTGCTGAAATATACGGCAGGGACATCTCCAAGCCTGCAGGTACCGCGCAGGAAGCCGTTCAGGCGCTGTACTTCGGCTATCTCGGCGCAGTAAAGGACCAGAACGGCGCGGCAATGTCCATCGGCAGAAACTCCACCTTCCTCGACATATACATTCAGAGGGATATCGAGAGGGGCATACTCGACGAGAGCGGCGCGCAGGAACTTATAGACCAGTTCGTCATGAAGCTGAGAATAGTCAAGTTCATGCGCATTAAGGAATATAACGAGCTGTTCTCGGGCGACCCGACATGGGTTACGGAGAGCATCGGCGGCATGGGCGTGGACGGCAGAACGCTTGTCACCAGGTCGTCTTTCAGAATTCTGCACACGCTTGAAAACCTCGGCCCCGCTCCGGAACCCAACCTCACGGTGCTGTGGTCGAAGCATCTGCCCGCCGCATTCAAGAAGTTCTGCGCGGAAATATCCATCAAGACTTCCGCAATACAGTACGAAAGCGACGACCTCATGCGTCCCGAAATGGGCGATGACTACTGCATAGCGTGCTGCGTAAGCTGTATGCGCGTGGGCAAGGATATGCAGTTCTTCGGCGCAAGGGCAAACCTTGCAAAGTGCCTTCTGTATGCCATCAACGGCGGCAAGGACGAGCTGACGAAGGACAAGAAGACGGGCAAGCCCTTGCAGGTATCGCCCATGTACTCGCCCGTACTCGGCGACGGCCCGCTTGACTACGACGATATAATCGTCAAGTACGAGCAGATGATGGACTGGCTTGCGGGACTGTACGTAAATACGCTCAACCTCATTCACTATATGCACGACAAGTACTCCTACGAGGCGCTTGAAATGGCTCTGCACGACACCAACGTGCGCCGTTTCTTCGCTACGGGCATTGCGGGGCTTTCGTGCGCGGTGGACTCTCTCTCCGCGATAAAGTATGCAAAGGTATACCCCGTCCGCAACGAGGAAGGACTTGTGGTCGATTTCAGGACGGAGGGAGAATATCCCCAGTACGGCAACAACGACGACAGGGTGGACAGCATTGCCGTATGGCTTGTAAAGACCTTCATGAACAAGATAAAAAGTCATTACACTTACCGTCAGAGCGTGCCTACAATGTCCATACTCACCATCACGTCCAACGTCGTGTACGGCAAGAAGACGGGCAACACTCCCGACGGCAGAAGGGCAGGCCAGCCCCTCGCGCCCGGTGCAAATCCCATGCACGGCAGGGACAAGAGCGGTGCGCTCGCCTCGCTTGAATCGGTTGCAAAGCTGCCCTACGAATATTCCAGGGACGGCATATCCAACACCTTCTCCGTGACGCCTGCGTCGCTGGGAAAGGATGACTGACAAAGATTTTGAAAAGTAACTTAAAGGAGAAATAAATATGTCCAAGGCAGATAATCTCGTAAATATGCTGGATGCCTATGTTGCAGACGGCGGCTATCATCTCAATGTGAACGTGTTCAACCGCGAAACGCTGTTGGACGCCCAGGCTCATCCCGAAAAGTACCCCCAACTCACAATAAGAGTATCGGGCTATGCTGTAAATTTCAATAAGCTTACAAAGGAACAGCAGGACGACGTAATAAACCGCACTATACACGAAAGTCTCTGACAATAATCTTAAGACAGCAACTCCCCGCAATATTTTTGCGGGGAGTTTGTCACTTTAACCTTTACATTGCCGCGACTGTATGTTATAATAACAGTCAGTAACGACGGGGTGTGTTATGCAGAACGGCAAAGAAGAATTTCGCATCGACGGCACTACGCTCTTAAAATACGAGGGCAATGCCGAAGAACTTAAAATACCCGCATACGTAAGGCGCATTGCTCCGTATGCGTTTCACGGCTGTAAGTCCCTTGTGACGGTCGTCATGCCGTCGAAGCTGGAATCTATAGGCAAGGGTGCGTTTTACGGTTGCGACAATCTGCAGCAGGCAGTGTTGCCAGGCAGGCTTTTCAGACGTGCAAAGGGCAGTAACGTGTTCGACGACCCGGAGAGGATATATTTCAGGTTCTTTGCCTCGCAGGGCGGCGCAGAGGGCGACGACGCCGACTATTCGGACGAGTTCGGTTCAGAAGAGGAATACCTCGAAGCGCTTAAGGAGGGCGAAAAGGCACAAGCTCCCCAAGCGCAGCCAGTAAGCGAAGACTATGCCGTAAAAGAGCGGCCCGTAAGACGGGAATTGTATGCCGGAACGGACGTTGCAGACGACGGATACAATCCATCCCTCGCCGAGAAGATACAGGCGGTAGTGCCTGCCGAAAGCGGCGAAAAGGAGTTTTCGGACAGCAGACAGCGTGCGCTCGTCAACGACAGGAACTACCTCGTTGAAGGCGATTTGCTCGTAAGATACATAGGCGCTGCGAAAAAGACCACCGTGCCTGAATACATTACGCGCATAGGCGAAAATGCCTTCTCCAACAGCGGAGTGACGGACGTCACGCTTCCCGCGGGACTCAAGATAATCGGCAAAGGCGCGTTCGCGTGGTGCGACAGGCTGGAAGCGGTTTCCCTGCCCTCGGGTCTGGAGATAATCGAAGATTCGGCTTTCTCTGACTGCACTTCGCTTACCTCGCTTTCTATTCCCGCCTGCGTCAAGTTCATTGGCGCAAACGCGTTCCATGCGTGCAGCGGCATTAAGACAATACTTATTTCGCCAAATTCCGCTATCAGCGTGATAAGCCGACGGGCGTTTGACTTCTGCGTGAGCCTGCAAAAAATAGCCCTTCCTTCGTCCGTGGAGATAATAGAAGACGGGGCTTTTGCCCATTGCGAGGGGCTGTACAAGATAATTCTGCCCGACTCTCTCAAGGAAATAGGAAGCTGGGCGTTTTCCGATTGCCACGAACTGAGGGAGATAAACTTTCCAGACGGGCTTATAAAAATAGGCGACGTGGCTTTTCTGAACTGCGTATCGCTGATAGCGTTCGACCTGCCGTCCACCGTGGAGGAGCTGGGCAGACAGGCGTTTTCAGGTTGTACGGGGTTGCACGTCGCAACGCTGCCGGACTCCTTGCGGCCTGTGGTCAGACCAAACAAGGTGTTCCATGGGTCAAAGGACGTTTCTGTGGAATACTTTACGGCTGAGGAGGACTTGTAAATACGGCGCGTGCGGGACTTATAACTCGGGCATATTTAAGCGGTTTTGTGAAAAAACCGCTTATTTTTTTATTTACAAACGTGCGCTTGTTATGTATAATTATAATGTATTATTGTACATAAATTACGCAAAAAACTCTGTTTTTACGCAAGATGAAGAAGGTAAAATCATTCGGTAAAAAGTCTGCCGCTATAATTACGACGTCCATCGTCGTCGCTCTGTGTATTGCGGTAATGGTTGTAAACATCTTCATACCCGTCAGATATCTGTCGGCATATTTCGTGGCGAGGGCGCAAAGGGAGCAGGGGTATCTTACGGTGACCTTTGCGGACGTGGGTTTCGGCGACTGTATTCTTGCCGAACTGCCGGACGGTAAGACAATGCTGATAGACGGCGGAAACGGCGACTATCAGAACACGCTGGAAGTGCTTACGCTGCTGAACAGCAAGAATGTCGACACGATAGACTATCTCGTATGCACGTCGGTAAAGGACGAACATTGCGGAGGTCTTGCGGAAATTTTAAAGTACAAGCAGGCGGGCAGGGCGTACATACCCGACTGCACGAATACCCGCGTGACGGATGAATATCATTCATTCGTCACCGCCCTGGAAGAGCAGGGCGTGGAAACGCGCATTGCGCAGGCGGGCGAGGGTGTGGCAGGGGACGGTTACTTCTTCAGTTTTCTGTCGCCATCCAACGGTGCGGCAGGCGACAACGAATACGCCCTTCTCAATCAGAGCGCGACTTCAGACAACATAGACAGGGCATCTGCGGTATTGTGGTTGCAGTACGGCGACAACTGTTTTCTGTTCACGTCAGACGCTAACGAGGATACTCTGGCAAGAATAGTTACGGAATATCGTCAGTGCGTACAGCTTTTACAGCCCTTTTGCCCCGTCGGCGACAATGAAGTGGAATTGGAGAAATGCGACGTAGTGTCCGTCCCCGCTCACGGCGGAAAGAACGGCGCATATGCGCCGTTTTACGACCTTATAAGTCCTTCCGAAGCCGTAGTCAGCGTGGGCGAAAACTTTTCAGAATGTCCGGACAACGCCGCCATGTCGGTCGTATGTGCATATGTTCAGCCAATGTATACCTGTTACGACGGCACGATTACGATAACAGCGGACAAATACGAATATATAGTAGACAAGGAGATAACATGAAACTTACCACAGCAGGCGAATCGCACGGCAAGATGCTCGTGGGGATAATAGAGGGGCTGCCCTCAAATCTTCCGATAGATACGGAGGAAATCGACAGATATCTCGCCCTGCGCCAGGGCGGTTACGGCAGGGGCGGCAGACAGAAGATTGAAAAGGATAGCGTAGAAATTCTTTCGGGCGTCCGTAACAGGCTCACTCTCGGCAGTCCGCTGGCATTTAGCGTGGTAAACCGCGACTATCGAAACTGGGAAGCGTGCATGGCGCCCGAAGGCGCGGACACGTCGCTGAAAAGACTGACAAAGGTAAGACCAGGTCACGCCGACCTTACAGGCGTAATCAAGTACGACCAGACTGACGCGCGCAATATTCTGGAGCGGGCGAGCGCGAGGGAGACCGCGGCACGCGTAGTTGCTGGAAGCATAGCGAGACAGTACTTAAGGCAGCTTGGCGTGGAGATAAGCGGATATGTCCGCTGCGTCTGCGGCGTGGAGGATAAAAACGAATACCCCTTCGAAAAGCTTGAGGAGGCAAAGGCGCAGCCGCTTTTCATGCTGGACGGGGACAAGCAGCGCGAGGCAATGGCGCTTATAGACGGACTGAAGTCGCAGGGCGACACGGCGGGCGGCATAGTCGAAATAAGGATAAAGGGTCTGAAAAGCGGATTCGGTAGCTGTATGACCTATTCGCAGAAGCTCGACGCCAGACTTGCAGGCGCGCTGATGAGCGTGCAGGCAATAAAGGGCGTGGAAGTGGGGCTTGGCTTTGAGGTCGGCAGACGACGCGGCAGTCAGGTCCACGACGAAATTTTCTGCGAAGGCGGAAACTTTGTGCGCCACACAAATAACGCCGGGGGAATAGAGGGCGGAATGTCCAACGGACAGGAAATTGTGCTCCGCGCCGCCATGAAACCCATTCCCACGTTGATGAAGGGACTTAAGACTGTGGATTACGTCAGCGGCGAGCCCTGTACGGCGGCAAGCGAAAGGAGCGACGTGGCGGCTATCTGCGCCTGCGAAGTAATTCTGGAAAGCGTTGCGGCGTTCGCCCTTGCGGAAGTCGTTTCCGAACGGCTTGGCGGAGATAATCTCAGGGAGGTAAAGGGCAGATACGGACTGCTCGGACAGACATCATGCAGGACATAGTCATAGACGCGCCCTCTATGCGCAGCGTTATTCACTGCGGAAGCGGTACATTTGCGCGTTATGCGCCCCTCATACAGGGCAACGGAATATTTGTAATCACAGACTCCAACGTACACCGTCTGTATTCAGACCTCATTGAAAACACCTTTGCGGGCGCGACGGTTCACGTGATAAAGGCAGGGGAGGCAAGCAAGAACTACAACGTTCTCCTCGGCATACTCCGCGGCATGATAAGCGCGGGACTCACCCGTTCGTCCGTCGTGGTCGCGCTCGGCGGCGGCGTAGTCGGCGACATAGCGGGGCTTGCTGCGGCGCTGTATATGCGGGGCATAAAGATAGTGCAGATTCCTACGACGCTGCTCTCGCAGGTGGACAGCTCCGTCGGCGGAAAGACGGCAATCGATCTCGACGGCGTAAAGAACATAGTCGGTGCTTTCTATCAGCCCGAAGAGGTAATTGTAGACCCGCTTTTCCTTGCTACACTGCCCCGCCGCGAACTCAGGTGCGGACTGGGCGAAGTGGTAAAGTACGGCGGGCTGGACGCAGGCATATACGACAGCCTTGTAAAAAATTCAGACAGACTGTTTTCGGAGGAGTTTGCGGAGGAGATAACCCCCGCCTGCATACGCCACAAGGCAAAGGTGGTGACGTGCGACGAACGCGACGTCGGCGGGGCGAGAAAGACGCTGAACCTCGGGCATACCACGGGGCACGCATTCGAACTTTACTATAAGCGCAGGTCGCACGGAGAATATGTGCTGATAGGAACATATTACGAACTGTACATTGCCTGCAAACTCGGCGTGACGGACGCGTCTTTTGCGGACGACTTCCGCGCGCTCATAAAAAAGGTGACGGGCAGAATACCCTCGTTCGGGGATGCGGCGAATGCCGCGCTCGTCGCAAAGTACGACAAGAAAAATAAGGTGCAGTCGCAGATTTCGCTTATCGTTCCCAAAGAAAGGGGCGTATGCGAAGAAATTGTGCTGCCCATAGAACAGTATGCCGCACTCATAGGCGAGTGCGCGGCTTATCTGAAAGGAGAAAAAGCATGAAACTGACAGTAATAGGCAAGGACGTATCCCGTTCATCCAGTCCGCAGATGCACAAGTTCATCGCGCGCAATCTGGGTTTTGACATAACTTATGACAACATATCCATTCCCGAAGAGCAGTTTGAAGACCGCATAGAGGGAATTTTAAACGAGTATGACGGCGTGAACGTCACCATACCTTTCAAGCTCAGCGTAATTCCCCATCTTAAAAAGCTGGAAGGCGACGCGACGGTATTCGGCGCGGTGAATACGGTAAACACGGCAACGCGCACGGGTTATAATACCGACGGACTGGGCTTCATTCAGATGCTCGTTTCATCGGGAATAGACGTTGCAGGCAGGCGCGTGCTGCTTCTGGGCGCGGGCGGCGCCGGCAGAAGCGTGGCAAAAAAGCTTGTGGACGCCGGGGCGGAAGTGGAAGTGTACGACAAGCGCACGGAGAACGCCGCAGCCGTAGCGGCAGAGTTCAATGGCATAACGCACGTGGAAGAAGTCGTGCCTTCGGAACGCTACCTCATAATCAACGCAACGGGCGTTGGCATGCACAGGACGGAGGGCATTTCACCCGTCGGCGAAGACGTGCTTGAAAAGTGCGAAGTCGCGCTCGACCTCATCTATGTCCCCGAAAAGAGCGAATTTCTGCGCATAGCCGAAAGCCTTGGCAAAAAAATTGTCAACGGCAGGGCAATGCTGTTCTATCAGGCATATTATGCGGAATGTATATATCTTGGACTGGCGCCCGACGGCAAGGTAGCCGAAGACCTGTTCGGAAAATATTTAAAGGAGCTGGGACTATGAAATTTCTGTTCATAAACGGCGTAAATCTCAATATGACGGGGAAAAGGGAAAAGGGCGTGTACGGCACGCAGACCCTCGACGAGATAAACGCGGAAATAGCCACTCACTTCAGCAATGACGAGTGTGTATTTTTCCAGAGCAATATCGAAGGGGAGATATGCACTGCAATACAGACTGCGGACGCGGACGCGATAATTCTCAATGCGGGCGCATTCACTCATTACAGCTATGCGATAAGGGATGCTATAGCTTCCGTCTCCATTCCCGTGGTGGAGGTGCATATGTCAAACGTCTTCGCGCGCGAAGAGTTCAGGCATAAGTCGGTAATTTCCGAAGTGTGCAGGGGCAGCGTGATAGGCTTCGGCAAGAACAGCTACATACTCGCGGCGGAGAGCTTCAGATTATGAATATCGTACTGTGCGGCATGATGGGCAGCGGAAAGACCACCGTTGCCGCCGCAATAAACAGGAAATACGGGCTTGAAGTTGTGGACACGGATGCGGAAATCGTCAGACGGTATGGCGAAATCAGCGCAATATTCGCTTCGCGGGGGGAGGAGTATTTCAGGGACCTGGAAAGCGAGGCGGTCAGGCAGGCGGCAAAGCGCGACGGCATTGTAATTTCCCTCGGCGGCGGCTGCGTGCTCAGACAGGGCAACGTGGAGGAGCTTAAAAGGACGGGCAGAATATTCTACCTTCGCGCCCGTGCGGAGACCGTGATAGCCAGAATACAGGGCGATACTTCCCGTCCGCTTCTTCAGGGTAACCTTGAAGAGCGGGTGCATTCCATTCTTGCGGCGCGTTCGGCAATTTACGAGAAAGCCGCGGACATCGTCATAGATACGGACGACAAAACGCCCGAACAGCTGGCAGATATAATTGTTTCGGAAATTTAACAGGGGTTAAGGCGCTTGTGCCGACCGACGGAGTTTTAAGATATGAAGACCGTGCTTGTGACAGGCGGAACAAGGGGAATAGGCAAGGCCATCGCGCAGGAATTTCTTCAGCGCGGGTATGAGGTAATACTCAACTATTCGCGCGACGAGGAAGGGGCGCTGGCTACCCAGGCGGAGTTCAACGACCAGGGTTACTGCCCCGTTCTGATGCGTGCGGACGTCTCGGACGAAAAACAGGTCAGAGATATGTTCAAGGAAGTGTTCAGAATATACGGCAGGGTGGACGTGCTCGTCAACAATGCGGGCATTGCCCTTCAGCGCGTGATTCAGGATACTTCCGCGGAGGACTGGAACAGGATATTTGCCGTCAATATGGGCGGAACATTTCTGTGCAGTCGGGAAGTTACTGACAACATGATATGCAACGGCGGCGGGGCAATAATCAACATCTCGTCTATCTGGGGCGAAGTGGGCGCCAGCTGCGAGGTGGCATATTCGGCGTCCAAGGGCGCGGTAATTGCCTTTACCAAGGCGCTCGCCAAGGAGCTTGCACCCTCGTTCGTGCGCGTAAACTGTGTTTCCCCTGGCGTAATAGATACGCAGATGAACAGTCACTTGTCAGATATGGAGATGGAAGACCTCATTGCCGAAATACCCGTCGGCAGGCTGGGTACGGGCGAAGACGTGGCGAAAGCGTGCGTATTTCTTGCCGAAAACAGCTACATTACGGGCGAAGTGCTGTCCGTCGGCGGCGGATTTGCAAAATAAATTGCGCAAAATAAAGGAAAACGCGCGTTTTTTTCGTATATAGTAATTGACGATGGAAAATTTTGAACCTATCAAGAGAATTCGCAGCGAAATGGAAGAGAGATATCTCTCGCCATATGCCTGCAAGTCCGCGGACACGAAGGGCAGGGCGAGGGAAGAACAGCCATGTCCCATGCGCACGGAATATCAGCGCGACAGGGACAGAATAATCTATTCCAAGGCCTTCGTGCGGCTCAAGAACAAGACGCAGGTCTTTTTCTCGCCTGAAGGCGACCATTACGTCACGCGCCTCACGCACACGCTGGACGTGTCGCAGATTTCCCGTTCGCTTGCAAGGGTACTCTGCCTTAACGAGGACCTTGCGGAGGCGATAGCTCTGGGGCACGACCTCGGCCACACGCCCTTCGGCCACAGCGGGGAGAGAATACTGAATAAACTTTCACCCGCGGGTTTCCGCCACAATGAACAGTCCGTAAGGGTAGTGGA